>JAQTQF010000057.1 GCA_028712345.1 Phycisphaerae bacterium
GAAGGCATTTACAGTGCGATGTTTTACGGACTCGGCTCGGACGGCACAGTCGGGGCGAACAAAAACTCAATCAAAATTATCGGCGACCTTACGGAAAATAACGCACAGGGCTATTTTGTTTATGACACCAAAAAAGCCGGCGCAAGAACGGTATCGCATCTGCGTTTCGGCAAAAGGCCGATTAGAAGTCCTTACCTTGTCAGGCAGGCCGATTTTATTGCCTGTCATAATCCGACATTCCTCGAAAAATATGATATGCTTTCGTCGGCCAAAAAGGGAGCTACATTCCTTCTCAACAGTATGCATAGTGCCGATAAGGTATGGGACACTTTGCCAAAGGAAGTTCAAAAGCAGATTATCGATAAGCAGCTTAAGCTGTTCTGCATAGACGCTATTCCAATAGCTCAGAAAATCGGACTTGGCGCAAGAATCAATGTGATTATGCAGACCGCGTTCTTCAAAATCAGCAATATCATTCCAATCAATGAGGCTGTTGCGGCAATCAAGAAGGCTATTGAAAAGACCTACGGCAAAAAGGGTCAGAAGGTTGTCGATATGAACAATGCCGCCGTTGACGCTGCGTTGAGCGAAATTGCCGAGGTTAAGATTCCGGCTTCTGTAACAAGCAAGCTGTCAATGCCGCCTGCCGTTCCGGACGATTCGCCTGAGTTTGTAAAAGAGGTTCTCGGCGAAATCATTGCCGACAGAGGCGATAATATACCGGTAAGCAAAATGCCCGCTGACGGCAAATTCCCGTCTGCTACCACTCAATACGAAAAACGAAATATCGCCGTCGATATTCCTGTCTGGGAGCCGGATGTTTGTATTCAGTGCGCCCAGTGTTCGCTTGTTTGTCCGCACGCTGCGATAAGGGTAAAATTATATGACGGCAAATATCTCGAAAAAGCGCCAAAAACTTTCAAGAGCGCAGAAGCAAAGGGCAAAGATTATCAGGGTATGAAATGGACAGTTCAGGTTGCCCCCGAAGACTGTACCGGCTGCGGCAACTGCGTTATGGTTTGCCCCGCCCAGCAGAAAGGCGACGACAAACAGCCGACAGGCAAAAAGGCAATCAATATGGCTCTGCAGGAGCCGTTGCGAATGAGCGAAAGAGAAAATTACGCTCACTTCCTGTCGATTCCGAATACCGACCAGAACCTTTACAAAGTTAATACCGTAAAAGGCAGTCAGCTTGCTCAGCCGCTGTTTGAGTATTCCGGAGCCTGTGCAGGCTGCGGCGAAACTCCTTATGTTAAACTGCTGACACAATTATTCGGCGACAGGGCACTCATAGGCAACGCGACCGGCTGTTCGTCGATTTACGGCGGAAACCTGCCGACGACACCTTACAGCAAACTGCCCAACGGCAGAGGACCGGCGTGGAGCAATAGCTTGTTTGAAGATAACGCCGAGTTTGCTCTTGGTATGAGACTGGCGGTCGATAAGTTCAAGGAATACGCGATTGAACAGCTTGCCATTGCCGCCAGCAAGGGCTGCGTTGATAAAGCTCTGGCAGATGAGGTTCGCAATGCGGCAGTTGCCAATGACCCTTCACAGATCGAAATTGAAAAACAAAGAGAAAGAGTTCAGAAAATCAAAGATGCCTGCAATGCCAAACCGTGCCCCGAATGCAAACAGCTTTTAAGTGTTGTCGATTACCTTGTTCGCAAGAGCGTCTGGGCAGTCGGCGGCGACGGATGGGCTTATGATATCGGTTACGGCGGACTTGACCATGTCCTGGCAAGCGGCAGGGATGTAAATATCCTTGTTCTCGATACGGAAGTTTATTCCAACACAGGCGGCCAGATGTCGAAATCGACTCCGCGAGGCGCAGTTGCTCAATTTGCCGCTGCCGGAAAGCCGGTCGCTAAAAAAGACCTGACGATGCTGGCAATGAGTTACGGGAGTATTTATGTGGCTAAAATAGCGTTGGGTGCAAGTCCTGTTCAGGCGGTAAGGGCATTTGCGGAAGCTGAAAATTTCAAAGGTCCTTCGCTAATTGTCGCCTATTCGCATTGCATCGCACACGGATATAATCTTATGCAGGGTTATGAACATCAGAAGCAGGCCGTCGCAAGCGGTTACTGGCCTTTGTACCGGTATAATCCCGACCTTAAAGCCGCAGGACAGAATCCTCTTGTGCTCGATTCCAAAGAGCCGACCGTAAAATTTGAGGATTACGCATACAGCGAAAACAGGTATCGCACGCTCAAAGGCTCAAAGCCCGAAATTGCCGCCGAGCTTATGAAACAGGCGACTCAGGATGCGGCTGAAAGATTTAATCTTATCCAGCAGCTTGCCGGCTTGAAATGCGGCGAATGCCAAAAAACTGAACCAAAGGAATAAAAGGTAAGTATATGAAAAAATTATTTTTTCTTTTCATCGCGACAGGATTGCTTTACGCATTGGCGGGTTGCCAGGAGAAAAACCTGAAAGATAGTGATAAAACAGTTGCTCAGGCGGACTTCAAATTCAGTTGTGTGGCAAAGTTCCTGAGACTCGATGGAAGCTGGTATTTGACAGAGCAGGGCTGTGAACTGTTTTTTGAGCCCGCCGCGATGAAGATAACTGCCGATGAACCTTCCGGGCAGATCATCTGGCTTGTGGATAATGGGCAGGTTACCGTCAAGACAAGGCCAAAGAATGTTTACGACAAGGATATTTTGGACCTGATGACGGATGATGCGATTTGCAGAGCGCTGTTAGGGCTTTATCTGGCAGAACTGAAAAATATGAAGTCAGATAGTGGTACCGGCCAGAGCTTTACCTTTGAAGGTCAGGTTTACGATTTTGTCTGTTCGGCCGGGAATGGCATAAATTTATACAAAAAGGGCTCTGTCGGCAAAACCGATTTGGCCGTTGCCCAGGGCAAAAAAAAGTATGTGTTGAATGCCTATAATTACCTAAAACTCGATAAAGACGGGTATTTCCCGACAAAAATAGACATTTATGCCTGCGATACCGACCGTGAAAAACGGCTGATAGCACAATATATCTGCCAAGTGGATTAGAAGTCCTATAATAGTCATATTTTAGGACTCAATTAAGATTTTATCCGAACAAAAAACATCCCGCAAGAGTATAGACAGTACTTGTTTTCGGCGGTAAGGTGTTGTTTAGAGCACAAGGGCTGGAAGGACGCATTTCTCATGGATGGCTTAACGCTTTTGTTTAGCCCTGCTTATGCTGTTTACCCTGTTTAGATTTTGAGCCTCTGTTTTTATAGGTATGCGGCAGATACTGCCGATAATAAGTTAGACGGTAAAAGTGTACTTATATTCAGTAGGGTTCTGATGTTAAGCGTGATTACCGTTGAGCCGATGATAAAACAGAAGGTGGATGTGTGTCTGCCAACAGAGAATCTTCGGTTTTTGTATTAAGGCTAAGGAAATGACACAAGTGAACAACCCGCCAGACACCTTACGATGGGTGCATATAGTCATAACAGCCGTTGTAATGATGTTCGCTCTTAGCGGTTGCAGCAAGGATCATCTTGACCCGACGCAAATCGGGCGATTCAGATCTGCCCCGGCCGTTAATATTATTCTTGATTCTCTTGGCGTTTCTGAAGAGACGGCATCTGTTTACGAGGGCGCAGAGGACCCAAAACCGGCTGATTTGGTAGAGTATGAGCGGGATTATGCGTTCAGTTCCGGCGATATAATCAGAATCTCGATTTTTGAATTGCTTCGGGAAAGCCAGCCTTATGTTGACGACTATGTTGTTACAGAAAGCGGAAATATATCCATACCTGAAATAGGTCAGATTCAGGCGGCCGGTCTGACGGAAACACAGCTTGAAGAGGAAATAAGAAAATCACTTTATCCAGGTATTCTGAAGAATCCGTCGGTGACGGTTGCGCTTAGAAATTCTACCGGTCGCGCTTTTACTATACTCGGCGATGGTATAGCTACTCCGGGAAGGTATGGCATACCGCGTTATGATTTCAGACTCCTCGATGCACTTGCCACGGCCGGTTCGGCAAGACAGTTCAATGTTAGTTATATATATGTGACTCGCAGGGTGACGGGACAGGAGCAGATTGACAGTGAAATAGGTGCGGGAGGTGCTTTGAACCTTAAACAGGTCGAACAGGGCGGGGAATTGGAACCCTTGCCGAACACCTCAGAGATAAAGGAACAGGATGCAGATAGCGATCTTTTAGAAATAATCGAGCCGACTTTCAGCCGTTCGCAGATGTCCGGACTTGTTATCGCTTCTGCGGAAATGGCAACGGATGAAGAACTTGAGCAACTGGCCAATCCGGAAAATGTTTCATTTGAAAAAGATTCTGGCTTGAAAGTCCGTAGCGGTATTGAGGATATTCAACAGTCGCAAGGCAGAATCGAATGGATATTCAGAGATGGAAAATGGGTGCCTGTAAAGACAGAAGGCGGCACAATTGAGGATACTCGGAAAGTTGCTTTGCCCCAGCCAAAGCAGCAGGAACAAATAGCAGAAGCACCGGCTCAAAAAACTCAGCCGGAAAATTTCGGCTGGAGCGATATACAGTCCGGCGGCGTCCAGAGCAGAGTTATACGGATTCCAAAGGATAAGCTTTATGGCGGTGATCCTCGCTATAATATTGTCATAAAACCGCAGGATACTATAACTGCCCAGCTCGATGTCATAGGCGAGTTTTATGTACTTGGCAATGTCAATAATCAGGGTATAATAAACCTTACCGGAAGACCGATGACCTTGAAGATGGCGATAGCGGCAGCCGGCGGATTGGGGCAGCTTGCTTGGCCGAAAAAATGTGAAGTTGTCCGCAGAATTGGGGAAAAAAAGGAAGAAATCGTTATGGTGGATCTTGAAAAAATTGCCGCCGGGACGCAACCGGATTTCTTTATTAAGCCCAACGATGTCATAAATGTCGGAACTCACGGTGCCGCCAGATATATGTATACATTGCGTAATGCCTTCAGGTCCTATTACGGGTTTGGTTTTACTTACGAACGAAATTTCAATAACAGGCATTTGGACATCGGCGACCCGTTCCGTTTGTTGCATAATTAGTAATCGATTTGGCTTATAAGGAAAGAGGATTTATTAAATGCAGGATTTTAGAACGGATTGCCCGGAAGAGGAAATCATATCGGAGCAGGAGTTGAGTTGGGGCGGGCTTGGAATCCACACCTATATTAAGATAGTCATCCTGGCAGCGGCTGTTTATAGTGTTTATCACATCGAGATTTACTCAATAGTTTTCAGGTGGATAACCGACAGCAGCTGGTCTCATGGTTTCATAATACCGTTTTTCAGCCTTTATTTTATCAATCAGCGAAAAAAGGAACTGCTTGAATTAAAACCTGCCGCCAATTGGCTCGGATTTGTGTTTTTACTATGTTGTCTTGGTTTCTATGTACTGGTTATGTATATTTACAAATTCGGTTATTTCAAGGCCGTTGTACTTATTCCGACAATTGGTTCGGTTGTTTTGTTTATCGGCGGATGGAAACTGATAAAATATACATGGCTCCCAATAGCATATCTGCTCTTTGCTATACCGTTGCCGACAAGAGTTTATGAGGAGATGACGATACCGATGCGGCAGTTTGCTGCTATAGCAGCCTCGCAGATATTAAATCTTGTCAAAGGGCTTGAAGCGACCTCAAATGGCGTTATGATAGATGTAGTTTACAAGGGCGTCAGGCTTGAGCCTGCACTTGATGTTGCTGAAGCATGCAGTGGTATGCGGCTGTTGATGGCGTTTTTGGCTCTGGGTGTGGCGATGGCTTATCTGCATTATCGACCGATATGGCAGAGGCTGGTTTTGCTGGCAAGTACTGTGCCGATAGCTATTCTTTGCAATGTAGTAAGGGTTACGGTTACAGGCTTTATTTATATCCTTTGGGACCCGAAATATGCTCAGGGTATTTATCATGATGGCCTTGGGCTTTTGATGCTGCCGCTGGCTTTTGGATTGTACGGTTTGCTCGCGTGGTTTATGTCGAATCTGGTGGTGGATGAAAAACATTTGAATCAGGAAGAAATTATTATCCGGAGAAAGGATTCGCAGGAGCAATGAGAGGGTATTTGAAAAATTATTTACAGGCGCCTTTTCTGATAACCGTTATAATTCTTGCGGCATTTGCAGGCGGGATGAGCTATTACAAGTCTCGCTATGGTGTTAATTTTATAAAAAAAGCAATTCCCTTGAAAGCCCCCTTTGATTTGCTTGACGAAAAACTTCTCAAGCCGTACAAGGTTCTTGACAAGGCAAGAATTGATAATAAGGATGTACTTGAATCGCTTGGAACCGAAGAATATCTTCAGTGGTTTGTTGAGGATACCACGGTTAACGAGATGAGCCCCGTAAGACACTGTTCCGTTTTTATCACATATTATACCGGTAATCCCGACCAGGTGCCGCATGTACCCGAGGCCTGTTATACTGGCGCGGGGAGCCAGGTGCAGGAAAAGTTTTCTTTGGATATGAATATCGGCGATGTTAATGTTCCAGATATGCCGAAGGATGGGAAAATCCCCGCTGTAGGTCTTATCTTTAGTGAAAAATCTTCGGATATATGGCAGTCATCAGCCAAATTTCCCGTTATTTATTTCTTCAAGGTTAATGGTCAATACAAAGGCGGCCGAACGGCTGTGAGATTAGCCCTTGGTGATTTAACGAGTGAATATTCGTATTTCTCAAAGGTGGAGATAAAATTTTACAATGCCAGGGGGCTGTATCCTGATAAGGAGCAGGCTATCGAGGCAACGGGAAAGCTGTTGAAAGTTCTGCTGCCTGTGCTTGAAAGATATCATTGGCCCGACTGGAACAGGATTGAGTAATAATATTTTTTTAGATTTAACAGAAGGATTTGACAAATGGCTAAAAGGTTGAATAAAAAAGTTGCAATTATTGGTTCTCTGGTTTTGGCAATTTTGATTATGGCGGCAATATTTTTGATTTTAAGAATGAACAGAGACCCTGAAAAGTTCATAGCTGATGCTCAAGTGGCGTTGGCTCTTGAAGAGCCCGATTACAAAGCTGCCGAAAGCGCCTACGGCCAGGCTTTTAGATATTCAAAGGGTGTCGACAAGAAGATAGATGTCCTGTTTAAACTTGCGGATATGTACCGTCAGATGAATGAATGGCCGAAGGTGGCAGGCTGCTGGAACAACATTATTAATTATGACACGCAGAATCTTAAAGCTCGTTTAGCGCTGCTCGATTACTCTTACCAGATTGCTTCCAGTGGAAGCTGGACAATGTGGAAACAGGTGGAATCAAATGTTTCCGAATTGATTGGGAAAGAACTTGACACCAGTCCAAGAATGTATCGTATAAAAGGACAGGCTCTTCTGGAACTTGTAGCACGCGGACAGGTAACTGATAAAGAGGCAGGGATTAATGATGCCATTGAAAACCTGCAAAAGGCCTCGCAGGAAGAACCGAATAATGTGGATACATATCAGTATCTTGCGGATGCCATAATTCAAAAAGGGCAGATTTTTGTTGCCAAGGGAGTGTTGAATGCAGCGGATAACGCCAAACAGGAAGCCTTTAAGGTACTGCTTAAAGGGGTTGAAAATCTTCCGGATGAATCGAAGGCTTATATAAATCTTTACAATAGCCGACTGGCGGGAATCGAACAAAATTCCGCTGAGTTCAAAAAACTTGAATCTGACCTTATTGACCTGATTGAAAAGTTTAAAGACAGTCCGCTTCCTTATTTTGCGATTACCAAATTATACAGCAAAGATGTCAAGAGTGTTGATAAAGCCATTGCCTCGGCCGAAAAGGCAAGAGAACTTGACAATCAGAATGTGTCCTATGCGTTGACGCTGGCAGACCTTCGTTACAGAAAATATGTACTCTTGAACAATGAGGATGATTTTCAAAAGGCGATTGACATTGCCACGGAAGCCTTAGGTTTTCCGGACAGTCTGGATATACCTGGGCCACGAGCCAGAATAAGTTTTATAAACAGATATTCTCTTCATAATTTTCTCGCAAATTGTTTTGTGGAAAAGGCTCTTGGGTTGTCGGAAGGGAACTTGGATAAAGCAAAATGGCTCCAGAGGGCCGAGCAGGAGGTTTATGAAATAAATCAATTGCTGGGAAGCGCGGAAAATCCCTATGCCATAATGTGGCGTGGAAGGCTCTTGCTTGCCGAGGGGAAAATAAATGAAGCGGTGGTTCATTTGAATACCGCATATGACGCTCTTACCGCTGCCGCACAAACCCAGGTTGATATGCAGATTGGCAGGCTTTCCTACGATCTGGCGAGAATTTTTCAAAACTCTTCTGAGGTCGGAGCTGCCGTTAAATACTATTCAACCGCCTTTAAAAATGGAATTTATTACCTAAAGCCTGAGTCGGTACTGAATTTTGCTGCCGTTTTGCTGAGAGTACAGGATTGGAATAACTCGATTGATTTGATTAATGTTTACGATAAGAACTTTTCTGAAAATGACAGAAGCCGAATTATTCGGATAACCGCGTATATCAGCGCAAATATGTTTGACGAAGCGAAAGAACTGCTCGACAAAATGCCGCAAGACGACCCGAATACCGCAAAATTAAAATATACATATATCAAAGGCAGAATGAACAGGGTCGGCTCGATCATTGCAAATAGTACGGATACCGAGCAGTCCGTGCAGGATGCGAATACTGTTAAATTGCGGGCGGAGTACGATACCCTTAAAAATCAGTTGAGTAAGGCAGCCGATCAGGTAGTGTCGTTTGGCGTAGAAAAACTGGCAGAATCGGATGTTATTGATTTATGCAGACAGTATGTTTCACTGACAGAGAATGAAAAAGCTTTAAAGCTTGCAGATACTTACCTGCGGGATAATCCGAACAGCGTAAATGTGAAAGTTTCTCAGCTTATGCTTAATGAGCCGGTGCCGGCAGATGTGCCGCCGGACAGAATGAACGAACTGAAGATTAAGGCGATGGAGTCTATTCATTCGCCGCTCTTAAAGGCGTTGCTTTTTGGAGAGTTTTACTATGTCAATGCCCAGAGTGATAAAGCCGCTGAGTATTACAATCAAGCGATTAAATTATCTCCCGG
>JAQTQF010000058.1 GCA_028712345.1 Phycisphaerae bacterium
ATCGTAACTTCCTGGTCTGCCATAAATCGTTTTATCCCGCGAACTGAAACCGGAGAATCGAGCGTCGCTCGTCTGCATTTGCTCTCGCATATATGGAAACAAACTCTGCCGCATATAGAGGCAAACGGGTTGCGATTTCTATGCAGCCGCAGCGCCTCGGCATATCTTTTTTCCGCGACAAGCGAAACAAAGCCGGGAACATCAACGCTTGCCGGGCAGGCGCTTTGACACGGAGCGCGAACAAGTCCCGGACAAACCCCGGCCTGACAATGCTTTTCTCTTATATGCTGTTCATATTCTTCTCTGAAATATCGGATAGTGGACAATACGGGATTCGGAGCGCTCTGGCCAAGTCCGCACAGAGCGGTATCTTTAACCTGATTGCCCAGTTCTATCAAGGTATCTATGTCGGATTCCTGTCCCTTGCCTTCGCATATTCTCGTGAGAATTTCCAGCATCCGTTTAGTGCCTACTCGGCACGGAACGCATTTGCCGCAGGATTCTTCCTGAACAAACTCAAGAAAGAACCTTGCGACATCGACCATACAGGAATCCTGATCCATAACTACAAGACCGCCCGAACCCATGATAGCTCCGAGTTCATTAAGCGACTCGTAGTCGAGCGGGACATTTAAGTGCTGTTTTGGTATGCAGCCGCCCGATGGTCCGCCGATTTGAGCTGCTTTAAATTCTTTGCCGTTGGGAACGCCTTCGCCGATATCATAAATAAGCTCGCCGAGCGTGGTTCCAATCGGAACTTCGACAAGACCCGCGTTCTTAATCGCGCCGGCAAGAGCGAAAACTTTTGTGCCTTTGCTTTTCTCCGTGCCCAAAGAAGCAAACCACTGTCCGCCTTTAAGTATAATAGCGGGCACATTCGCGTAAGTTTCCACATTATTTAAAACTGTGGGCTTGCCCCAAAGTCCCTTGACGGCCGGGAAAGGCGGTCGTGGGCGGGGTTCGCCCCGCTTACCTTCTATCGACGCTATAAGAGCCGTCTCTTCACCGCAAACAAAGGCGCCGGAGCCCATTCTAATTTCAAGGTCGAATGAAAAATCCGTACCGAATATATTTTTGCCAAGCAGTCCCTTTTCCCGAGCATCGTTGATTGCTTTGCCGAATCTTTCCACCGCAAGCGGATATTCCGCCCTTATGTATGCGTATCCCTGAGTCGAACCTATGGCGTATGCGCCGATAGCCATTCCTTCGATTACGCTGTGAGGGTCTCCCTCAAGAACGCTTCTATCCATAAACGCGCCGGGGTCGCCTTCGTCGCCGTTGCAGAGAATATACTTTGTCGTTTCCTGGCTTTTTCTCGCAAATGCCCACTTCATTCCTGTCGGAAAGCCTGCGCCTCCGCGGCCGCGCAATCCGCTCTTTTTCATTTCTTCGATTACATCTTCCGGCGAAAGAGTTGTCAGAGCGTTCGCAAGTGCCTGATAACCGCCACAGCCGATATAATCTTCTATGCTTGTAGGGTCGATTTGGCCGCAGTTTCTCAAAACGACTTTGGTTTGCCGTTTGAAAAACGCAATGTCATCTTTTACTGCGACTGCCGCCCCTGTAGTTTCTTTTCTCCAGTTCAGCCGTTCAACAATCTTGTCGCCTATCAGATGTTTTTCGACAACTTCTTTGGCGTCTTCTGGTTTAACACTTTCGTAAAACACATTATCTTTGTTTATCAGCACGACAGGCCCGCGGGAACAGGGACCAAGACAGCCGGTTCCAATAACTGAAATTTTCCCCTCCAGTCCCTGTTCTTTTAAAGCCTTCTCGAACGCGGCTTTTACTTCCAGAGAACCGGAAGCTATACAACCTCCGCCGATACAGACCCGAATTTCTTCTTTCGCTTTCGAGCCCTGTTTCTGATTTTTACGGTTCGCCTCACAAATGGCTTTGAGCTGCCCAACATTGCTTATCTTTTCTCTGGACATCAAGCTGTCTCCTTATTGATTTGGTCTTCTTTATCTCTGTATAACTGCAAAAGTTCCGATATTTTGACCGGTTTTACCCGCTGGTGAACATCGTCATTTACCATAATCACCGGAGCAAGCCCGCAGGCGCCGAAGCAGCGGCCGACCTCAAGCGAAAAAAGTTTATCTTCCGTAGTCTGGCCTACATCTATTTTCAGCTCCTTCTTAAATGAATCCAGAACCTCCTTGCCGCCGCGAACATAACAGGCTGTGCCAAGACAAACCCGTACAAGATATTTGCCGCGAGGCACCGTGGAAAAGAATGAATAAAATCCAACCACGCCGGCCACTTCGCTGTAAGGTTTCTTCAGTTTCAGGCTTATCTGCTTGAGAACCGCTTCCGGCAAATAGCCGAACATATTCTGGGCTATCTGCAGAACAGGTATCAATGCGCCATTGGTCTGTTTATAATCGTCCAGAATACCGTCAAGCTGCTTGAGCATATCTTCTTCAGATAGTTTGCTCTGGCAATTACAACACCGCTCATCAGACATAAATATTCTCCTTTGAAGAACAAATTTGTTTTATTGGTAATAGAAAAATAAATGAATTCCCTTTTTCTTTCGGTTCAACCCGGATTTGGCCGCCGTGTTTCTCAATAATCTGTTTAGTTATGAAAAGACCTAAACCGCTGCCCTTGACGCTTCTCGTTTCCGGATTGTCCAGACGGGAAAATCTTTTGAACAGCTTGTCTTTCTGATCTTCTTTGATAGGCGCAGAATCGTTATATACCTCTATCTCTGTATGATTATCGATTGTCCTCGAAGTAATCAGAATATCTCCGCCTTGCCGTCCGTATTTTATTGCGTTGCCGAGCAGATTGTTGGCCGCTATCTGAAGAAGCTCCACATCCGCATCGACTTTCAGATTTGCGTTTATCTGATTATCGACTCTCAAATTTTTTCTCGCCGTGTCTGTAGATAAGGAGTTGATAATCACATCGAAAACATCTTCTTTTATTGCTATAATTGCTTTTTTGGCTTCCAGTTCGCCTTTCTCGATTTTTCCGAGATTTAGAAACTTTTTAACGGTAGCGGTCAAATAATCCAGATTTCTCGCCGCTCCATCGAGCGATTTCTTCTGTTTTTCATTAATCTGTCCCAAAATATTATCCCGTACCGAATAGACATTCATAATAATGGTACCGACAATCCCCTTAAGCTCATGAGAAACAAAACCTATCAAGTCAATATATCGCTTGTTAAGGTCGGCAAGCAGTTCATTTGAAAGGATAAGGCTTTGATCTCGTTCTTTGAGTTGCCGGCTCATATCATTGAAAGCTATCGCGAGTTTATCCAGTTCTTTGATGCCTGTTTGAGTCTCTGTGGTATGGCCGAGTTCGCCGTTAGAAAGTTTGCCCGTAGCGAGTATCAAACTCCGTAAAGGTTTTGTGATGCAGTCTGCAAGGAAAAACGAAGTCAGCACGGCCAGCGCCGTTGCACCGCCGATTATGATAGCGAACATCAGCATTGTATTACGGGCAATATCTTTAAAAGGCTGCTCAAGTGTCCCAACATAAAGCATCCCGATAATATCCCCATCAATATTCCTGATCGGCTCATACGCACTTTTATACCAGGCATTTACTACGAAAGCCCTGTCCACCCACGGCTTGCCGTTAACCAGCACCTGATTATATACATCCTCAGATACTCGAGTTCCGATAGCACGATTGCCGTTACTGTCTGTAACATTGGTTGAAATTCGCACATCCCCTTCAAATATAGTTACAGTGCCGACATCCTCGCCTTTATAAGTTTGGCCGCGATATACGATATTTTTGACTTTATCGACAATACTGTAATTTCTGTTCAGTATGTTGCCGCCGTACAGAATACCTATAACTCTGCCGTCCTGACCCAAAACAGGCGCAGCCGCTTTTATCATTATTGCCGAAGTCTGCTCTTTATCTGCAGATGGTTTTGCTTTAAGAGTATGAATAAGTTTCATACGCGCTTGTCGAACTAATTCATCCCCTTCTTTTTCTAACTCTTCCTTTGTAATTATGGCTGTCCCGCCGACGGCTTTGCCTGTAGCTAATACCCTGCTTACATATTCATTATTTCTCTGATTATCGCCGAGTACTGAATTGTTTCTCGTTCTCAAGACAACCGTTCCATTGCCGTCGGCAAGGGTCAATGTGTCTAAAGCCTCTAATCGCCGTATATTTTCCAGTTCTCTTGCCAGTATTTCTTTGTCCCCGGCAACAATGGCGTCCCTTATAAAAAATCGCAGTGCGGTAAGACGAACGGCATTTTCTATATTTGAAGTTTGCTGGTTATATACCTCACGAGCAAAATTCAGGTCATTTTTTACCTTGGCTTGCGCTCTGTCGATGATGTCTTTTTTGATTACATAATAACCCAGCAGTGATATCAGCAACGATACTGTGATGATTATCACAAAAAAACAAACCAATATTCTTGTTTTTAAAGGTAGAGATTTCATTTGCCGGTTTCTTCTTTTTCAGCCAGTACCGTAAAATAAATTATGTTCTCCAGTTCAGTTTCAAGACTAAGGTTGCGAACCACGCAATTTTGCGGTTCTTTCAGACATATCGGCGCAAAGTTGAGAATCCCTTTTATTCCCGCCTGAAGCATAAGCTGGAGAGTTTCCTGTGCCGCCGAATCGGGAACAGAAATAATTCCAAACCTGATTTTATTTTTCTCTACAAAATTGCCCAGCTCTTCAAGAGGCAATATGGGTACCGCTGCTTGTCTGTTATGCTTGTTTTGGTCAATATCAAAACCGGCGACGATTTCTATTTCGCTCTTTTTGAAGCCGGGATAATGCAGCAGTGCCTGGCCGATATTACCTATGCCGACTATCACAAATCTCTGAACTTCGTCTTTGCCGAGGATCGCGCTTATTTTCGCTATCAGTTCCTCAATCAGATACCCTCCGCGTCTGTTGCCCGAAATGCCAAAAAGGGAAAAATCCTTCCGTACCTGGACAGCCGTTACTCTTGCCGAATCGGCGAGATTTTCAGAGAAAACTTTCACAAAATTTAACGCTTTCAGTCTCAAAAGGGCATTTCTGTATCTTGATAACCTGATTATGCAGCCTTTATTTGCCATTTTTAAATCGCTTTCTTTTTTTTGTTCTGTTTATTGTGTATATTTGGCTATCAGACGAGTTATTATATAACAAGAACAGCTTATATGATAATAATATGTAGTTAATTATGATTTGTCAATAATAAATTGTGATAAATTTCACATTAAACATAAGAATTTTTGCCTATACTGTCCTATTTGGTTCAAATACATCGTTTAAGTGTAGAAAAATCCCCGTTTTTTTGCTAAAAAACGAGGCAGCGGCTTATAGGTGAGACTGCGGCAGAGGGGGCGATATAAAATTGGGGGGGGGTAATATTTTGTTTGGATAAATTGCAGTCAAATTTTTTAGAGTTTTATAGCTTGGTTAAATATGACCGGCGACCCCGGTGTCTTTAAACTTTTTACAGGAAATGATTTTTGATAATATCAAATTGTTATTTGTTTTCCTCTGCAAAATTGACAAAATAAACAATGTTCTCAATTTCTGATTCGAGATTAATATTATTGATGACGCAATCCTGCGGCCCTCTTAAATATATCGGAGCAAAATTAAGAATCCCTTTTATTCCTGCTGATATCATACGCACCAAAACCTGCTGAGCGGCTAAATCTGGCGTTGATATTATCCCAAACCTGATTTCATTCTTCTTAACAAAATCATCGAGTTCCTCAATAGGCAATACGGGAATCTCAGCATCAGGCTTGTATTTAGCAGGGTCTATATCAAAACAGGCAATAATCTTTATTCCGCTCTTGGCAAATCCTGGATAGTGGAGCAAAGCCCTGCCAAGATTGCCTGCACCAACCTCAATGAAATTGTGGATACTGTCCTTGTCCAGTATTTTATTAAGCCTCTTTATTACCTCATCTACCTCATAGCCGCCTCGCCTGTTTCCGGAAATATCAAAAGTGGAAAAATCCTTGCGTACTTGTACCGCCGATACCCCAGTGGCATCGGCCAGATTATCAGAGAAAACTTTTACAAAGTTCAAGGCCCTTAATCGTATAAGTGCATTTCTGTACCTTGACAGCCGGATAACATCATTTTTATTTGGCATTTGTTATCTCCTAATTTTCGTTAGCGACTCTACTCCAATCTCGTCATTATACATTTTTTTTTTGATATTACCATAAGTATTGTGATTGTTTTCACATATACTCGCAAGTTTTAGTTTGGCCATCTAAGCTCAGCAGTATTCGCTCATGGGCATTCCGCAGACTAAAAGGTGATTTTTGGGTAGAAATAGGCTGCTGTAAACAAAAAAGACGGTTATAAGACATTGCCTTTGATGCCGGGATATTTTCGAAAGAGGACAAGGCAACCCCTAAAAATCTTGACTTTTCAGGATAAATCTGATACTCTAAATGTATACAGTTGTGGAAAATCCTCACGGAAGAAGAAAAATAAAGCTTATTAGAGGTGATGCAGTGCCGACGGGAGTCGTTTGCGGTGCATACGGTGGTTGTGTATGTATATTAGGAGGTATGATGAAAAAGACAGCAATGGTGTTGGGTTGCGTAATTCTGTGTTCTTTAGCTGCGAATCTCTTCGCTTTAGATACTACCGATGACGGAACAGGTATCATCAGCGCATTTGGCGAAAATCTGCCGGATGAGGGTATGACTAAGGCCTTCGACAACAGCAATTCTACCAAGTGGCTCGACTTTAAAATGGACACCATTGGCTACAGTTGGATACAGTATCAGTATGCTTCCGGAAAGACGGCTGTTGTTACCGAGTACACAATTACATCGGCCAACGATGCCCAGGAAAGGGATCCGATGGACTGGACGCTTCAGGGTTCCAATAACGGCGGAGCAAGCTGGGACACCCTGGATACGAGAACCAATGTGCAATTTGCCACTCGTTTCCTGAAGCAATCTTTTTTGTTCAGCAACAGCACCGCATACAACATTTACCGTCTGTATATTACACAGGTCAGGAATGGAACCTCTGCTAATTCAGTACAATTGGCAGAGATAGAGCTGATTGGAACTTTTGATACTACAATAGCTTATAGTCCGTCCCCCGCGGATGATTCAGTGGGCGTATCGCCTAATGTAACTCTAAGCTGGATCGCAGGCGATGGTGCAGATTCGCACGATGTTTATTTTGGCACATCCCTGAATGATGTCAACAATGCTGAGCGATTAGGCTCTGATATAGACGGGGACGGTATTGTCGATTGGGAAGATTTGTGGCGATTAACGGCAAGTTGGCTGTTGGACCCTGCCGGCACGGAGCCTTTCGTGGGAATGGACAGTGATAATATTGTGGACTTTTACGATTACGCTCTATTTTCACAGGATTGGATGGGTATCGCTAATCCGGTTTACAAAGGCAATTCGTACTCAACAAGTTTCGATCCGGGCACACTTGAACTCAGCACGACTTATTACTGGAGAATCGATGAGGTAAACGGCACCAGCACCACAAAAGGCGACCTCTGGAGCTTTACTACTGCATCAGGCAAAGCATCTAATCCGAATCCAGCCGATGGTGCAACATATGTGCCGCTGAACACGGCATTAATTTGGTCGGCAGGCACGGGCTCGTCATCGCACAATGTTTATTTCGGCACGGCAAATCCCCCTGCATCTCAAGGCAATCAAAGCGGTACAAGTTTTGATCCGGGACCGCTTGATTATGAAACAACTTACTATTGGCGTATAGACGAAGTTGGTGATTTCGGTACTGTACAAGGCGATACCTGGAGTTTCACAACTACCGACGGCAGCTATTCGCTTAACGGCAAGATTGTGTGCGGCTACCAGGGCTGGTTCGCCTGTGCCGGCGACAGTTCCGGCAGAGGCGGCTGGGTACACTGGAGCACAAGCAGCAGTCTTTTCGACTATACGCATTTGAAGATAGATATGTGGCCTGATATGGATGAATATGCCAACCAATACATAACCGGTTTCAATCTTGGCTCACCTCCGTATTATGTCTTCAGTTCATATGACGCCAATACGACGATGGTACATTTCAAGTGGATGCAGGAATACGGCATCGACGGCGTTTTCGTTCAGCGGTTCGGAAGCGACTTCGGAGTGAAAAATTTTATGAATACCATTTTGGGCAATTGTAAAACAGCCGCCAATTATTACGGTCGCAAATACGCGGTGATGTATGACCTTACCGGTTATACGACCTCGTCGCTTGTCAGCAATATAACGGCAGACTGGATAGACCTCGAAAACAATCTGGGAATTGCAGACTCGCTTGATGATGCCTATATCACGCATAACGGCAAACCTGTAATCGCTATCTACGGCATATTCGGAGCAGGTGTGTCTAACTACCCAGACCCTGCGCTGTGTGCCACGCTTATCCAATGGTTCAAGGACAGAGACTTTACTGTTATGATAGGCGTTAATAACGATTGGCAATCACGGATGTCTGACCCTGATTTCGCCTCTTGTATAACCAAGGCCGATATAATTATGCCTTGGAATGTCGGGCGATACGACAGCGGCGGGGTTGCGTCGTTTTGCAATAATAACTGGGTGCCCGATTTGAATTGGTGCGGCGCCAATAATAAAGACTACTCGGTTTGTATATTCCCCGGCTTCAGTTGGAACAATTGGAACGGTGGCGGCTTCAATAAGATTCCGAGAAACGGCGGCCAGTTCCTCTGGGACCAGCTTTATCTGGCCAAGAGTAACGGCGCAAATATGATTTATGTCGCTATGTTCGACGAGGTGGACGAGGGTACGGCAATATTCAAGGTTTCCAACGATCCTCCGCCTCCGAGCGGCGGTATACAATTTGTTACTCTTGATGTTGACGGCTATCCGCTGCCGACCGATGAGTATCTGTGGCTGGTCGGCCAAGCTTCCAGGGGTATGCGCGGCGAAATACCAGTAAACGCAACCAGACCGGCTCG
>JAQTQF010000059.1 GCA_028712345.1 Phycisphaerae bacterium
CTGCGATGTGCGTTATTGTTATCCTGCTTTCGGTAAGAAGGGCTTTTCGCCGGCACGGATGGATGGTTGTTGTCGTTGCGCTTGTAGCGCTGGTCTGTTTGTTATATACCGGATTCGATACGGTATATGACAGATTTGCGACACTCAGCTCGCTGGACAAATACGGCACAAGACTGGAAATTCTCAGGGATATGGTCGAGCCGATAAGGCGATTTTTTGTTTTCGGCTCAGGACTTGGTACCCATATTGTTATATATCCGATGTTTCAGAGCATAATAACCGCTCTGCAGTTTACTCATGCAGAAAATGAATATGCTCAGCTTATCGAGGAAACAGGCGTTGTCGGAACATCTATAATGATTTTTTTTGCGGCAATAATAGCGGTCAATTTTACAAAAGCGATACGCAACAGGAAGTCTTCCATTAATGTCGCTGTTTACGGTCTTGGGTTCGGCCTTATCGCGATACTTATTCACAGTATCAGTGATTTCGGCCAGCATCTGCCGGCCAACGCCGTAATCAGCGTAATATTTTGTGCGCTTATAATAAGACTTGGCCGGGCAAAGGCTAATCTGCAAAGCGCAGAGGAAATTAAAATCAAAAAACCGCTGCTGATAACTATATTTGCTGCTGTTATGTGTCTTTACGGCTGGTCCATAATTGGGGCGGCCAAAGCGGCAGTTGCGGAAGGCTACTGGCACAAAGCTTCCAGAATAGAGGACAAGCTTTTAGCAAACAGAAGAGAAGGAACGGAAGAAGATTTTGAAAAACTGATTTCCTATGCGTCAAAAGCGGTGCAAATTCAGCCGGATAATGTCGAGTATCAGCATTGGCTTGGTGTCTGGAAATGGTGGCAAACATCAGGGAAAACCGACCCTGACACAGGTGAGCTGACCAATAAGGCTATAGCAGAGGTTGAAAAAATTGTTGCCGACCTTAAAGAGGCAAGAAAAATATGCCCGACTTTCGGACCGATGTACAGCCTGACAGGCCAGCTTCAAAAATTTGTTCTGCTCGAACCTGTCGGAGAGGATAACATAAAGAAAGGCTTTATGCTCGAACCTAACGATGAGATATCGCTTTTTGCGGCCGGATGCCTCGATGTCGGCGAGCAGAAAAATGTTGAGTCCTTTGAGAAATTCAGAAAATCCGTTGCGTTGGGCGGTTCGTATTTTAAGGATATCGTGAAGATTTATATCGAGCAGGTGAAAAGCCCCGACCTGGCGATTGAAATTGCCGCCGATGACACAAGAAGATTAAGATATGTTGCTGGTGTTCTTGCCGGCGATGAACAGTTCTCGTTCGAAGCCGAGAAGGCAATATTAAAAAGCGTCAAGCTAATTGAAAGAAAAACTTCGCAGCATACAGCCGATGCGTGGGAATTGAGTTATGCCGGAGGGTATTATCAGGAACTCGGCGATAATTCCAAAGCTGTTTTATATTTTACGAAGGCTGTTGCTGCAGATTACGGAAATGCGGATTTGCGTCTGAAATTCGCCAGAGCATTAGCCCAAAGCGGTCAGCCCGTTGAAGCAATAAAACAGTTGAGAATATGTTTGAAACTTAAACCTGCGTTCCGGCGGGCCGAAAAACTGCTGGGCGAACTTTCCCTGAATCCGGAAGTGATAAAGCAGAATATTGAAGATATAGAAACGAAATGAAAACATATATCATTACATATTTAGGCTCGCTTGTTTTATCGCTTTTGCTAACGCCGGCGGTAATAGCTCTGGCGGTACGATACAATTTGTATGACAGAACCGGTCCCCGAAAAGTGCATTCAGGCCGAGTAGCAAGAATTGGCGGAATCGCGATTTTTGCTGCAATGGTAAGTATGATGGCAATGGTGTATTTACTGCCGGGCAATATAGGCGAAAGATTCTATCAGCTCGGAACAAAAATCTTGGTGATACTCATCGGAGCAGCCCTTGTCTTTGTGATAGGACTAATTGATGATATAAAATCGGTCAAATCATGGACAAAATTTCTTGTGCAGATAATCGCTGCGATTTTTGTCTGTTCGTTTGGAATAAGAATAAAGATTATAAATGTTCCAGACTTATTCAGTATTGATTTTGGGTTTTTTTCCTGGCCGTTTACGATTCTCTGGATAGTCGGCGTTACAAACGCGATCAATTTTATTGACGGCCTTGACGGCCTTGCCGCGGGCATAAGCGCTATTGCCTGCGGAACAGTTGCTGTGCTTTCTATTTATTTTGGTCAGCCGGTTTTGTGTGTAATGATGCTGGCGATGGCTGGTGCACTTAGTGGATTCCTGTTCTTTAATTTTAATCCTGCGAAAATTTTTATGGGAGACTGCGGGAGCTTGTTTCTGGGCTTTACCATCGCCTCGGCGACGGTGATGTGCACGGCAAAATCACAGGCACTGGTCGGATTCGCCCTGCCTCTGCTCGCTCTGGGCATTCCGATATTTGATACGCTGTTTATTATGCTCGACAGATTCGGCAGGGAAAAATCCGTGTTTCAGCCGGACACCGAACACTTCCATCACAGATTGTTAAGATTCGGACTTAAACAAAGACATGTCGTGATACTTTCGTATGCGGTTACGCTTCTGGCTACAGGAGCAGGTGTTTTCCTTATGGCGGCAAGAAGCATAAGAAGTTTGATAGTTTTTATTTCAATACTTGTTCTTGTTATTCTGGTTTTCCATATTGCAGGTGCCGTCAGTATTAGACATATAATGCGAGCGGTGAGAAGAAAATATCATTAAGTTAGTCGGACCGATGATGAGTTCTATATTAAAAAGGCTGTTTAAAAACTCTTCGATGCTTTTCGGCGGCAGTGCAATTGCCGGGCTGATGGGACTGGCAAGTATATCTTTTGCCGCCAGAACGCTCGGTGCCGAAATACTGGGTGTCTTTGCGCTTATACAGGCGTATATCGTTATTGTCGACAGGCTTGCGAATTTTCAGTGCTGGCAGGCAATTATAAAATTCGGCGCAGATTTTCTCAAACAGAACAAGAAAGAAGAATTAAAATCACTCGTAAAATTCTGTACAATTCTCGATATGACAACGGCTGTTGTGGGATGCATTCTGGCTGCGGCTATTATTTATTTCTTAGGACAATGGAAACAATGGAACCCGCAGACAATTTACGCGGCTATGCTTTACAGCCTTTGGATACTTTTTAACCTGAAAGGCACTCCGACCGGATTGCTTAGGCTGTTTAATAAATTCAAACTTGCTGCTTCGGCCAATGTAATCGCGGCCTCCGTAAAACTGATTCTTGCAATATGTGCGTATATGTTTTCCGGGAGCCTTATAGTTTTCGTGGGTATATGGGTGATTGCAGGTCTGGTTGAATCCGCCCTGCTGCTTTGGTTCGGGTGGAATCAGGTAGATAAAAATACCAGCGGGAATTTCCTTAAGGCAAAACTAAGTCTTGCTGCGAAAGATAAAAATATCTGGAAATTTACATTATATATTAACTTAAACCAGTCGGTCAGGCTTGCCTCCAAGGAAATGGATGTTTTGATTACAGGAGCTGTTCTCGGTGCAGAGATGACCGGAATATACAAGGTAGCAAGACAATTCGCCGGAATTCTGATGAGTCTGATCGAGCCAGTATCACAGGCCTTCTATCCTGAACTTTCACATCTTGCATCGAAAAAAAGATTTATAGAATTAAAACATATTACTATGAAGATATCCACGGTCGTTGGCGGGGTTTCTTTGTTTGTATGGCTTATCTTTGTCTGTTTCGGTAAATGGATTCTGAATATTGCAGCGGGGACCGAATATATACAGGCATACGGTGTTATGATTATTTTTATGTTTGCTTTTGTTATATGGGGCTTCGGCTTTCCTCTGCTTGCAGCACTGCTGGCGACGGGAAAAGCAGGAAAAAATCTCCTGGCACAGAGTATTGCGCTGTTGATTTTTCTGCCTGCTCTATATCTATTGCTTATCAATGTCGGACTCATTGGTGCCGCGACGGCACAGGTTATATACTTTGCCGTTTATTTATTGCTTATGCTGCTGTTTTTCGTTAAATATATTTCCAGGGCAAATTTATGCTGAATAATTATAGCGACAACATTATGAGCAGATTTTTGGAGTCGATAGCGACCCTTTGGAATAGTGCAGTCAAATATCAGATTTTTGTGATACTGGTTGCGATTGGATTGCTTACAACTTTGCCCTTGCTTGTCGCCAGGCTGGGTGCGAACGGAAATGTGATTATTAATATTACTATATTTTGTATGGTGGCAGTTGCAGGATTTCTTCTCTTTAGGTTAAAAGGTTCACAACTGGCCGCCTTTACTTTCGCAGTTGCATTGGTTTTCAGATTATGTCTGGTTTTTGCGTTCGGACATCCCTCGCCATATTTGTGCAATGATGAGCGAGTTCAAACTTACAAATGGATAAGGCATTACGATTCAGCACTGCTTCAGGCAGACGAATTTTTCTATGCATATATGGCACAAGCTTATAAAGATATGACCTCTTCTGAGTTTATAAATCTGCCGGAACTTGCGGAAAATGAGCAAAGAGCAAGTTTTCTGATGTCAAGGATTTTTGGGTTTTTTGGAGATGAGTTTGCCTGGCTGAGAATTATCGGAGCGTTTTTAGGCGCGTTTGCCGCTGCGATTATTTGTTTGGCTGCACAGAAGCTTTTTAGTCAAAAAACCTGTTCTATTGTTTCTCTGCTGGCTGCCCTGGCTCCACAAACAGCCTTTTACTCAGTCAGATTTCTGAAGGAAATCTGGGTGATTTTTGCAGTAAGTCTTTTAGTCTTCGGTTTTACCGTTATAATCCGAAACAAAAAATTGTTTTTGGCGATATTGTCCATTACGGCAGCTATTATAATATTGTTTTGGATTCGCTTTGAATACGGTCTAATATTTACGGCATCTATTCCAATAGCCATTTGCTTTAGACGAAAAAGTGATCCTGCCGCAAAGACTATTGCAATTCTGTCGGTGATTATATTTGGCGCTGCAGTGCTTATTTGGCAGGGCAATCAACTGGCAAGAAGAACAGAAGGATGGCTGAACAAATATACAATCACAAAAAAAGAACAGAGCGGCAGACTGGAAACAATGGACAAAGTATATAAATCACGCGGGCTGCTTCGGCTCCTTAATATACCGCTTACGGTATTAAATCCGCCGCCCAAAAATCTTCACCACATTTTTACGCTGGAAAATGAACTTTATGATGTCGTTTTGCAGACGGATATTTGGCAATGGTGGCTTAGCCTGCCTTTTTTGATTATTGGAAGCACTATAATAATTAGCAAACGCACAGATTTTTTAGTCTTTCTGACGCCATATATTATGGTGATAGCTATTTCGGCTTTAGTACTTGGAGGGCTTCTGCCGGCACTGTACAGGTATCGAGATACGCTTGCACCGATAGCTTTTATTATTGTTGGCGCTGGCATTGAGAGCTTTATAACAGAGAGGAAATTATGGGGAAATATAGTTATATTGTCCGTATGTGTACTATTTGTATCGCTCACTGTTTATTTTTACCTGGTATTGTGAGAATAGAACTATGAAAGAAATTGTTTTTATAAGCCGAACAACAATCGCAACAGGCGGAATACAGGGGCAAATTTTCAACTTTGCTAAAAAACTCTATGAACGAAAAATTTTTCAGCCCGTGTTAATTTGTCCCGATAGAAATTGCGAGTTTGCAAAACTGTTTATAAATGCCGGTTTTGAGACATTTGGTGTCCCAATGGGACCGCTGAAAATAATTTCTGCCGCAAAGAAAATTATGCATATAATAAAAGACAGAGATGTCGGCGTTGTTCACACTCCTCGATTTCGTGAAAGTCTTATAGGCAGAATTGTACGAGCCCAAATGCCTGATATACGACATATTTTACGGGCGCAAACATACATAGATTGTACGGGGATATGGGTCGCAAGTGAATGTTTCTATCATATTCTTGACAGAGCAACTTCAAAATATGTTGACCTGTACATTGCCAACGGCAAGTATCTGAAGAATAAAATCGTCAGTCGTTCCGGCATTACTCCTTCAAAAGTCGAGGTTGTAATAAATGGCAAAGATTCGATCGGGCAGCCTGATGAGCCATATGACAGACCGAATGAGCCTTTACCCAAAAAAATCGCAATGATAGCCAATTTTAGGCCGGTGAAAGGGCACGATTGCCTTTTAAACGCAATGACTTTATTGAAAAATCAAAATCTGAAAATTACTGCCAGACTTATCGGTGGTAGTACGAACGACAGTCCGGGATATATGAATGAAATAAAAAAATTGGCTCATAAGCTGAATGTTTTCGACCAGATAGAATTCTACGGCAGCACCAGCGATATTTCAGATGCTGTCAAAAATATACCAGTTGTTGTTTTGCCTTCCAACAGCAGCGAAGGCGTGCCGAACTGTATTCTTGAAGCTATGAGTTTGAGAAAATTGGTTATTGCTTCTGAAATGAATGGCGTAGGAGAAATTATCGATGATAAAAAAACAGGGTTCCTTTGCAGACCAAGAGACCACAAAGGCTTTGCTGATATTCTTAAATATGTTTTTACGCATAAAGCTGCGGATATAGAACCAATGAGAAATGCGGGCTTTGAGAAATGGCAAAGGGAATTTACCTGCACAAAGATGGTTAATGACTTTATAGAAATATACCAAAAAATCGGAGTCTTATAAAAAGTGGACAAGCCCAACGATATTGTGATGATTTGGTCAACCGATTTTGATGCATTGTGGTATCAAAGGCAGGCGCTTGCCGTTTATTTTGCAAAAGCAGGACACAGAGTTTTCTATTTTAATAAAACCCCGCACCGATGGCCTGGTACCATACAAGTAGCCAAATGGTTGGTTAAAAAACGCAAAAAGCAACGACAGCAGAACTTGTTACCGGAAAACCCTGTAATTGTGAACCCATTCTGGCTTTTACCGATAAAAAAGCTTAGAATCGTGAATAGAAAACTTATCGAACAGACTCTGAAAAAACTCGATGTAAAAAATGCCGTAATTGTAACCGATGTGCCTTCATATAACACTCTGGATGCCATTGAAAAGATTCAGCCCGAAAGAATAGTTTATCTCAATGTCCATAATTATGATGACAGCAGCCTGATAGTTACTGATATTCTCCACTCAGAAAAACAAATCGTGCAACAAGCCGATTTTTTGTTTGCCACCTCGGAACATAATGCGAAAAGAACTGCGAGAATAAGCGGCGGCAGAAAAGTTTTCCGCTCGCTGCCGGGAGTGGATTTTGCCCTGTTCAGTAAAGCTTTGCGAAATGACGAATCGCAAAAAAAGAAAACGATATACTTTTTTGGTTCAATTCACGACTCAGTTGAGATTAAACTGTATAATCGGCTTGCAGAACAATTTAGAATTGTGCTAATTGGAGAAACAACACAAAATATTAAAAAAAATATTGCCGACACAATCGAGGTAAGACCAACCGTGTCCCAGAAAGAACTGGCCGAACAGTTAAAAGACGCGGACATACTCGGCTTATTTTACAATAAAACTCCCTATTCCAGGGGCGTTATCCCTGCCAAAATTTTTGAGTGTCTCGCAACAGGAAAACCCATTCTTGTAAGTGGTATCGAAAAAGACCCCGTTTACAGTCCATTTGTCTACCATTTTGACGGTACCGAACAAGCCGCCATTGAAACCATTAAAAATCTGCCAAATACTGAAACCAGGGAAAAAATAAAATTGAGACAGACTGCCGGTGAACAGGCAGATTGGCAAAAAAGATTTGAAACTTTTCATAACATCATTTTTTCAAATGATGGAAGTCTGCCAAAATTCTCAGTCCTTATAAGTGTTTATGAAAAAGACAGGCCTGAATATTTCCAACAGGCAATGGAAAGCATTGTTAATCAAACTATAAAATCTGACCAAATCGTACTGGTCAAAGATGGTCCCGTTGGCGAGGATATTGAGAATTTAATCAACAGATACAAAAAGCAGCTTGGCGCCCTTTTAAAAGTTGTAAATCTCGAAACCAACAAAGGACGCGGGGTTGCTCTTGCCGAGGGTGTTAAAAATTGTACATTTGATATTGTCGCTTTGATGGATGCCGATGATATAAGTTTGCCGATGAGGTTTGAGAAGCAGTTGAATTTCCTGAAAAATAATCCTGATATTGATGTGGCAAGCTGTTTTCTTGCTGCCTTTGAGCAAAATCCGGAAAAAGTTCTGTTTGTGAGACGCGGACCTCTATCTCACGAGGATATCGTGAAACAGTTTAGATTCAGATTCTGTATGAATCACGCCACAAGTATGTTTCGCAAAAAAGCGGTGTTGAATGCCGGTAATTATACCGATTTCGGAGGCCTTCAGGATTATCACCTGTGGGCGAGAATGATTTTGAGCGGTGCCAAGATGGCAGCCATCGGACAGGTGCTCTATTGCCACCGCTGGGAACAAGAACTTCTCAAAAGGCGAAGCGGCCTTAGAAGAGCTGCCCAGCAAATTAAGCTGCAGCGGGAATTTCTTAGAATTGGATTTATAAATACCCCGCAATTTTTGCGGAATACAGTAATTCGTTCAATCGCTGCGATTGCGCCGTGGAAAATAATACGAAAATTTAGGGTAATATTCGGAATATAAACCCTGAGGTTCGTCTGTTTATCGGCTTTGACGAAGTTGCCGACAGCGAACTGTGAACAAAAGGAAGGCATTAAAATGTCTTCCTTTTTGTACGCAAAAAAGGCCGCCTGTAAAAAAGCGGCCTTTCAAAATCTGTAGAAGAGAATTTTTATTACAATCCGACCCACACACTGGCGAATTCAGCGAAATCCTCGAAATTTACGATATTAGGCAAGATAGAATCCGCACAATGGCAATATGCGTTGCTCGCATCACCGTTATTGAGCCATTGTTCAGCAAAAATTCGCAAGTCATTAGCATCTGTCATATCAATA
>JAQTQF010000060.1 GCA_028712345.1 Phycisphaerae bacterium
AAGTTCGCTGGCGACGGCGCCGCTGGACAGACGGGCAGTTGTAACGAATGTCAAAAAATTCGACACAGAACTTATAAAAAGAGCGATAACGGTTGAGCTGAACAGGCAGGGACAGATATTTTTCGTTCACAACAGGGTTCAGACGATAGAGAAATTCGCGACAGAATTAAAAAAAATAATACCTGAAGTTAAAATTGCTGTTGCACACGGGCAAATGCATAAGGGTGAACTTGAAAAGGCGATGATTCAATTTGTGCTGGGAAAAATAGATATTCTTCTCTGCTCGGCTATAATCGAATCGGGCATTGATATTCCAAACGCAAATACCATTATCATAAACGATGCGGATCGTTTCGGTTTGGCACAGCTTCATCAGCTTCGCGGAAGAGTTGGAAGATTTAAACACAGAGCGTTCGCTTATCTTCTGCTGCCTCGCAGCAGAACAATTACTCCGGTGGCGGTCAAAAGGCTCAAGGCAATCGAGGAATATTCGCAGCTCGGAGCGGGATTTAAAATCGCACTTCGGGATTTGGAAATCAGAGGCGCAGGAAACATCCTTGGCCCGGAACAATCGGGACATATCAACACCGTCGGCTACGAGCTGTTTTGCAAACTGCTTTCCGATGCTGTAAAGCGACTGAAAAACGAGCCGGTAGAAAGCCAGTTGCTGACGACCGTTGAACTTGGCTTTTCGACATATATACCGCGCAATTATATTCCATCTGATTCACAGAGAATGGGCATATATCGCCAGATAGCTTCTGCGAAAACGACGGAGGATTTAGCCAGACTAACCGAGCAGATTGCCGATATGTACGGTTCTGTCTGCAGCGAGGTAAAAGACCTTATCGACCTTGCCGAGATAAGAATACTCGCATCGGCATATAATATCCGCTCGATAACAACGAGCGAAAAAGACCTTATTTTTTCATTTACCCCGCAGTCAGACAAAAACATTGCAGATATTTTCGCTAAATCGCCGGGAATCGTCAGAATTCCGGATTCAACGACCGTACACATAAGGCTTGATAAAAAATATTTCGAGCCGAATACGCTTCTTGCGGTGCTTAGAAAAATTCTTCGCAAAAAGGGGTGATATAACCTATAATCCTCCTGCGGCGGACAAGTTCCAAGAGAAACTTCAGTAAACGAACTCGTCGTAAAACCCCGCCATGGTGATGGCGGGGCTAACCACAAACCCCTTGATATCCGCCTAAGGCGGATGAAAATCAAGGGGCTAAATATTGTCGTCGTACCGACGACGGCTAAACTGCGGAAAGTCTGTTATGAAAAGAAAAGACATCGTAATCTCAATATTAACCGTTCTGGCAGTCGCCTGTTTTACGGGCTGCGGCGAATCGATTAAACAGCAGGATGTCGATGAGAAAATCCTGCAGAAAATCGACCCGAATACGGCGGCAGCAAAAATAAACACTCCTGCCCCGGCGGGCGGATTAGTGCTGAATATCGAATCGACCGCAATAACGGCGGATGAAATAATATCTCCAGTCAAGCCGCAGCTTGCCGAACTCGCTGCAAATAACGATTATGAAGCATTCGGCAAAACAGCCAAAGACTTGCTCGGTAGTGTACTTATACAGAAAATAACGGATATAAAACTGTATCAGAAGGCCAAGGCTGCTCTGCCGGATAATGTTGATCAGACCGTTATAGACAAAATTGTCGAACAGGAGGTTCAAAGGTTTATCGCGCGACACGGCGGAAATTATGCCGCCACTGAGCAGATGCTAAAGAAGATGGGGACAAATTGGCAGGAATTTTATAAACAGCAAAGAAGGGCTATTCTCGTCCAATCATTCATTTCCGATGAGGTGAAGGTCGAAAAGCCCATGACACATTCCGAACTTTTGGCATATTATAACTCAATAAAAAAAGAGTCTTACGCCAAGGAAGCATTTATAGAATTCCGGCTAATTGACCTGAATACCGATAAATTTATCGATGTCAACGACCCGAATATAAATCCTGAATGGCAAGCCGTTGCATTGGCAAATAAACTCATAGAGCAAATTAAAAACGGCGCAGATTTTGCCGAGCTTGCAAAGCGGTATTCCGATGACATTACCGCAAAGAACGGGGGACTGGAAAAACCTGTAAGGCCTGGCTCGCTTGTAGAGCCTTACAACGCGATTGAAACCGCCGCCGAAATTATGGCTGTCGGGCAGGTCTCTGAGCCTATTATCGCCGGCGGACATATCTTTATCGTAAAACTGGAAAACAAACAGGTCGGCAGTTGTGAGCCTTTTGAAAAAGTACAGACGGAAGTAGAGGACAGGTTCGTACTCGCCAGAAGACAGAAGATGGTTGATGATATGATAAAAAAAACCATCGCGCAGATTGATTTGTCCTGTGCCGATGATTTTCTGGACTTTTGCGTAAACAGAGCTTACGAACAGGCAATGGAGAAGAATTAGCCACGAATGAACACGAATAGACACAGATCAATAAAAGACAATAAAATACTTCACGGAATAGATTTGGTTGATTTCGGACGGATTGAACAAATGCTCGAGAGGCATGGGAGTCATTTTCTTGACAGAGTTTTTACGCAAGCCGAGCAGAGGCAGGCAAACGAAATGAAAAATGGTATCGAAAAACTTGCCGGCAGATTTGCCGCCAAGGAAGCTGTTCTCAAACTTTTAGGCACCGGCTGGCGAGGTAAAATCGCATGGACAGACATAGAAGTCGTCAATAACACTCTCGGCAGGCCGGAGGTTACGCTCAGTGGCGAGGTAAAAAAAATCGCCGATACCGCGAGAATAAAAGACATAAGCCTGTCAATCACGCACACTGCAAATTTTGTTATCGCCTCGGCAGTCGGACTGGCGGAGTGAATTAGCCACGAATGAACACGAATAAAAACCAATATAAAACATCAAAAATTAGAATGCAAAATGACAGTACAAACTTTAAAACTTCAAAAGGAACAAAGCAGTGTAAGCATTTTTTGTCAACAATGATATAATGAACAAGGTTGAAAAAGACAATGAGTTGAATATTTTTTATTTTTTATATGTAATTTTTATGGGTATCTCTAAAAATGCGACTGTCATTCTGAGTCCGCCGAAGGCGGACGAAGAATCTCGTTTTTGAAATAAGAATGAAGATTGATTCGTCGCTTCGCTCCTCACAATGACATTCCCACTTTCGTGAGGACAAGCTTTTAGAGGCGGCCTTATTTTTATTTTTGAGATTTAATTTTCTCTGTGTCATCTGTGAACTCTGTGGCTAAACATTTCGATTGTATTGTAATCGGCGCGGGACACGCCGGCGCCGAAGCTGCGTGCGCAGCAGCAAGGATAGGAGTAAAGACGCTTCTTACAACTATTAGCAGAGATACCATCGCAAAGGCAAGCTGCAACCCTGCCATCGGGGGAATAGGCAAAGGACAAATCGTAAGGGAAATCGACGCGCTGGGCGGAATTATGGGTCTGGCCACTGACGCAAGCGGTTTGCAGTTCAGAATACTTAACCGCTCAAAGGGACCTGCCGTTCGTTCGCCACGGGCGCAAATCGACAAATACAAATACTCCAATTTTATCCGCGATGAACTTGAAAAAACGGCTAATCTTTCCATTGAAGAAGCCCTCGTTGCCGAAATTATGACAGAAAACAATCAGGTTAAGGGCGTTCTCTGTACCGACGGAAGAATTTTTTATGCTCCGACGGTAATTGTCGCAGCGGGAACATTTTTAAAAGGCATAATGCACACCGGCAACAAACAATGGCCCGGCGGAAGACTTGATGAGTCGGCGGCAAACGAACTTTCGGATTCTCTGCGCAGGCTCGGACTCGATGTTCAGCGGCTTAAAACCGGCACACCTGCCCGGCTCGACGGGAGGACTATAAATTACGATAAAACGCAAATCCAGAAAGGCGACGAAAATCCGCAGCCGTTTTCGTTTATGACTGATGCAATAACTCAAACGCAGCTTCCCTGCTGGATTACATATACTAATGAAAAAATTCATAAACTTCTGCTCGATAATCTCGACAGGGCACCGCTTTACACCGGCCAGATTAAAACCACAGGACCGAGATACTGTCCGAGTATAGAAACAAAAATTGTTCGGTTCACCGACAAAGACAAGCATCAGGTTTTTCTCGAACCTGAAGACCGCGAGGTTACGACAATCTACTGCAACGGAATAAGCACATCCGTGCCGCAGGATGTCCAGGAACAGATGATTAAAATGATGGCTGGGACGGAAAACGCAAAAATAGTTCACTACGGTTATGCCATAGAATATGACTATTGTCCCGCTATACAGTTAAAGCCTAATCTTGAAACGAAAAAAATCGCCGGCCTCTTTCTTGCCGGCCAGATTAATGGAACAAGCGGCTACGAGGAGGCGGCTGGTCAGGGTATTATGGCGGGAATCAATGCGGCAAGACTTTTAGATAAGAAAGAGCCGTTAGTAATCGGCAGAGACCAGGGCTATATCGGCGTAATGATTGACGATTTGCTCACGAGAGAAATTGACGAGCCATATCGGATGTTCACATCGAGAGCTGAATGGCGAATGAGTCTTCGGTCCGATAACACTGATAGAAGATTGACTCAAATCGGCAAATCGGTCGGACTGGTTAGCGAAGAGCGATGGGGAAAATATCAGCATAAAATATCACAAATATCGCAACTTACTGAAGTTCTGAAAAAGACACGCAAGGCCGGCACAAGTCTGTGGCAACTGTTAAAACAGCCGGAAAGTACCCTTTCGGACGAATTGGCTGATTTGGAAGAGGTGAAAAATTTTAATTTCGGACCTGAAATTATCGAGGCTGTGATAATTGACGCAAAATACGAAGGCTATCTAATAAAGCAGGAGAAGATGGTTGCATTATCGGCAAGGTTGGAAAATTTAGTTCTGCCGCAAAGTCTGGATTACAATAAAATCGAGCATTTGCGTGCTGAGGCAAAACAAAAGCTTGCTCAATTCAAGCCATATACATTGGGCCAAGCAGGGAGAATAGGCGGAATTACGCCCGCGGATATTACAGTCATACAGATATATCTGACGAAAAAATCGAAGTACGAAATTTGATTTTTTAGCGGGGTATTAAATTTCAGTTCTCGGGGACAGAATAGACTTCCACATCTGTATCGGCCATCTGACTTTGTTCGGCAGGTTTGAAGGGCAGCGGCTCGGCAAACTGTACGGCTATTCTTTTTAAATAGCTGGTGGCATTGTTCGCTCGGCATATTTTTCCGGTTCTGGTAAATTTTCTTCTGCCAATTTCGCCATCCGGCAAAAACCATGGCACCGAAAACTTTGTGGTTATTTGCTGACCGGGGCTGGGGGTATCCGGTTTATTATAACAAGTAAAAGCCATTCCTCCGCTGCTGACATCGACCATCTGACCCTGTAGAGTTTTTTTATCTCCTTCAGGATTGAACCAGACACTGCCGCGAATCTTGAGCCTCTCTTCTCTGCGGCGTTCCTCGAAATCACCGTTGCTGTTATTCTCCGAAGCGTTGTCCTTTAGGACCCACAGTACTTTTTCAACAATAACCTTCCATTGACTTTCACTAAAGCCTTGCTGAATTATTTCCGGTGAAATATGAGAAATAAAGCGGGCGTTTTTCGGCATTACAACTCTGGCGCCGCAAATGAGTTTGCTGTTATAGACATACAGATTAAGCGACGCAGAAGTAACGGAGGGCCGATTGGTAATCGCTTCGGAAATAACAAGTTCTATCTGATGAGCATCCATACTGGTAATATCGGCGTATTAAAATCGGACTTTAACTGAAAAACTATTCAGCCAGGCGGAAAGTGTCCTGCGCTATGGCAAGTTCCTCATTGGTGGGAATTATATATACCTTTACCCTGCTTTTTGATGAACTTATAGGACCTTCGCCGTGGTTTGTTTTTTCGTTGGCGGCGGGGTCAATTTCAATGCCTATTTGCTCAAGTCCGTCGCAGGAGAGTTCTCTTATATCGGCGGCGTTTTCACCGATTCCGCCGGTGAAGACGACAGCATCAAGCCTGCCAAGAACGGCGGTGTATGTACCTATGTATTTTTTGATGCGATAGCAGAAGATATCAAGGGCAAGCTTTGCTCTTTCGTTGCCGGAGCGAGCCTGGTCGCGAAGATTTCGCATATCATTTGAGACGCCTGATATGCCGAGCAGACCACTTTTTTTATTACACATAGTATTAAGTTCGCTAATGCTGTAACCTTTTTCGGAAAGGTAGAAAAGGATTGCGGGGTCAAAATCGCCTGAGCGAGTGCCCATAGCAACGCCTTCGAGAGGAGTCAGGCCCATTGAAGTATCAACGCTTTTGCCGGCTTTTACGGCGGTTAGCGAACAACCGTTGCCCAGGTGGCAGGTAATAATATTAAAATCCTGCGGAGAGGCGCCAAGCAGTTTGGCGGCCCTTTTGGCAACATAGGAATGACTTGTTCCGTGGAAGCCATATCTTCTTACGCGGTATTTTTCATAAATCTCGTAAGGCAGCGCGTAAATATAGGCGGTCATTGGAATGCTCGTATGAAAAGCGGTATCGAAACAGGCGACTTGCAGGGCGTGCGGGAGACTTTTTTGCGAGGCTCTTATACCCGTAAGATTCGGGGGATTGTGCAGAGGGGCAAGGTCGGCAAATTTTTCAATTGAGGCAATGACCTTTTCACTAATGATGATTGAATCGGTAAATTCTTCTCCGCCGTGGACGACACGGTGGCCGACGGCGAAAATCTCGCTGACATCTTTTATTACACCGGTTTTTGGCCCGCCAAGCGTATCGATAATCAGCTTCATACCAGCGGTGTGATCTGAAACTTTCTGCTCGGCTTTATAGGTACTGCCGTCAAAACTGTGGCTGAGCTGCGAAATTTCTTCACCTATCCGCTCAAGCAAACCCTTTGCAAGGACTTTTTCGGCCGGCATTTCAAATAACTGATATTTGATTGAACTGCTGCCGGCGTTAATAATGAGGACTTTCATCTGCTGATGACCCTTTCCGCTAAAATCGAACAGTTTGTTATAACATTCATCGGCATAAGGTCAACCTAAATTAAGATAAACGGACCCGCCTCAAAACGGCGGGCTAAATATCGTCGCCGGTACGGCGACGGCTAAACGAATTCCTGCCTGCGCAGGAATGACAATTTTGTCTTTAAGTTTACTCAATACGAATGGAGTTAATAACAACCGTCTCGACCGGCACATCGCCCGCTTTTGTTTTTACCGCGGCTATCGCATCGACAACATCCATTCCTTCAATAACTTTGCCGAAAACCGCATAGCCTGCATCGCGGGCGCCATAGTTTAGAAAATCGTTATTGCTGTGATTGATAAAGAATTGGGCCGTTGCACTATCGGGGTCTGAAGTTCTGGCCATAGCAATTGTGCCGCGGTCGTTTTTTAGGCCGTTTTTTGCTTCGTTGATAATCGGCGGTCTTACCTGTTTTTGACGCATTTGGGCGTTAAATCCGCCGCCCTGAATCATAAAATCCCTGATTACGCGATGAAAGATTGTGCCCTCATAAAACTGTTCCTCGACATACTGGAGGAAGTTTTTGCAAGTAATGGGGGCTTTTTCCGGGTTCAGTTCAACAACGATGTCGCCTTTGGTTGTTTCAATTCTAACTTTTACAGGAGCATTTTTTTCTGTAGTCATAATTTTTTCGCCTTTTTGAATTGTTTTTTCGTTTCCTTCCGATTTCCTGTCGCAGCCTGCCTGTAAAAGAGCCGCGGACCCAATTAATATAACCGCGATATTTCGCAATATTTTCCGCATTTTCACACATCCTTTTCCAGATATTCCCCGTGAGGTTATAACAGTTTTTTCACTGTTCGGCAACCTTTTTTGACTTTCTGTTTTTTGGCCTTTACAAATAAACTGCCTCGGATATACTTTTCGGCGCAAATCGATAATCGGTGTAATATCAACATTTTAACAGTAGGAACAATCTTATGAACAGTAAAGACACAATGGAACTAATCTTCAATGTCGTCGGCGGACTTGGAATATTTTTATACGGTATGAAATGTATTTCCGAGGGTATGCAGGCGGTTGCGGGCGAGAAGCTGCGCAAGCTGATAAATGCCGTTACGAACAACCGATTTATCGCCTGCGGCATAGGTACACTGGTTACAACTATTATCCAGTCAAGCTCGATTACTACGGTTATTGCCGTCGGTATGGTTAATGCCGGAATTATGACATTAACGCAGGCAATTGGCGTTACTCTCGGCGCCAATATAGGAACAACTGTAACAGCGTGGATTCTTGTAATAAAGGTCGGCGCCTATGGTCTGCCGTTATTGGGCATTTCGTCCATAGTGTATCTCTTCAGCAAAAAAGAAAAACTTCGCTATTCGGCGATAGCCCTTTTCGGTCTGGGTATGGTTTTCTTTGGACTGGAACTGATGAAAGACGGTTTTGCACCGCTGCGAACTATGCCTGAATTTCAGATGTGGTTTTCGCGATTTTCACCCAGTTCCTACTTTGGCGTAATGCGATGCGTTCTGGCCGGTGCGGTTCTCACGGCAGTAGTACAGTCCTCATCCGCCACAATAGGTATAACGATGGGACTGGCAGTTAATGGCATTATAGATTATCCGACGGCGGCAGCGCTGGTACTGGGAGAAAATATAGGCACGACCATAACCGCATGGCTGGCCTCTCTCGGAGCGTCAACAAACGCCAAGAGAGCGTCTTATGCCCATATAGTTTTCAATGTTTTAGGGGTGCTGTGGATTACCGCTATATTCGGGTTCTACACGAAAGCGATAGAGTCTTTTATTTTCTGGCACACCGGCCGTGAAGTCTAGGCATCTAC
>JAQTQF010000061.1 GCA_028712345.1 Phycisphaerae bacterium
GGCTTTGGAGTGGTTTCGGGTATTATTATGTCCGCTTTTATGAAAAAGTCCGACAAAAAAATTAAAGCTGATATAACCGACGCATCAAGAAAGTAAAAGAGAAGGATATATATGAAAAAGATAATTATTACTATTTTCGTTCTTACTTTTGCATTCGCGGCATATGGCCAGAACAGCCCTGAAGACCAGGCAGAGGATCTGTTCGCAAAAGGAGAGTACCTCGGCGGAATGAACATACTGACAAAGGCCATCAATAATCCCGATCCTGCCGGGCGGGCGACGGCTCTTGAGGCGTATGCAAAGTTCTACGAAAATATCGTTGGAAACGCCGGTTATGCTACGAATTTATATGAAGATATTCTCAGGGTAAATCTGCCGGCCGAGCATCCAATAAAAGCGACCGCGCAAAAGGAAATCGGCAGACTCAAATCACTGAAGACGCAATATGCTTTCGAAGATAATATAATAAAAAGGCTGCAGCCTCCGGAAATATTAAGCCCGGAGAAAAACGAACGGCAGGCCGAGCAGCTGCAAACAATTATTGATAAAAAACCGGACTATTACAGGCTTTGTGAAGTATATTATCTTCTCGGCCGAAATTATGTCGCTATGGAAAAGTATCACCAGGCTTATAAGCTGCTTCAAAAATCCATAGAATTAAAACCGGGAATAAATTTTTATATGCCTGTGAATGTGTATAAGGATATAGCATATGTAAAATGGGTTCGGCTGATAATCAACTTAACCGCTAAAACAATCACCGGCGTACTTTTGGTCATAACTGCAATTGCGTTTTATTCATCGCGTCCATGGAGATGGCTTAAACTCAGACACATAATGATTCTTCTGGTTATAGCCCTGTTATGGCTGGCGGTATTCGGAGTTTCGTATAAGCTGCTTTCCAATCCTAAATTGTCCGACCAGCTAATAGCCGATATCGGCGGAGCGATGCCGTCCTTCGTAAATTTCGGACCGGGAAGTCCGAATTGGCAGGCAGCTCGAAATCTGTTCTTCTACGGTCTGACGGCAATAGCCGTCTTGTTTATCTTCACAATCGGCACAAGCAGAATTAAATCCCGCTCGGCAGCATTGCTGTTTAATGTAACCTTTGCGTTACTGCTGTTTGTAACATTGACAACGGTTTTTTATATGCGGAACTGTGATCAAAAAAGCGCTTTCGCATCCGAGTCAAAAGAAGGAATTATACACTATGTCAATGGAGGCAGCTATTTTATCAGTTTCGGTATGGAACCCTATGTCTTAACGAATCCAAAGGCATATCCAAACCTGGCAACCGCTAATGTCAGCGACACTCATATGTACGAATGGATTAAAAAATATTGTTTGTTCCCAGCTCAGACAAATCAATCGGGGCACTAAAACAGGCTTTTATGAATGATGAAAAAAAGACAGCTAAAATGAATTATCGATTTGAGAATTTCGGCGGAATTATCTCAAGCCAGGAGCCGCCCTTTCTCGCATTTGTCGATAGGGACTATATGCGCCAGCTTGGATTAGAAGAATCCGGCCTATGGAAAACCAACGATGAATCCATAGGTAAACTGACGGCTCCTACCGAGGTACACTTTGCGATTACAAATAAATGCTCCGTCGGATGTCCGCATTGTTATATGGATGCGGGCGGACAGGATGACGGCGAATTGGATACGGCTTCATTTAAGCGGGCACTGGATGTGCTGGCCGAAATGAAGATTTTTCATATAGCCCTCGGCGGCGGAGAGGCTCTGGAACGGGAAGACTTATTCGAAGTTGCCGAATATGCAAGAACAAAGGGACTTGTGCCGAATTTGACTACCTCCGGCTCGAAATTAACCGCCGAGGTCGCGAAAAAGATGAAAGTATTCGGACAGGTAAATGTCTCGCTTGATGGAGTCGGCAGTTTTTATGCCGTATTCAGAAATAAAGATATGTTTTCGATTGCTGATGCCGCGATTGACTGCCTGATCGAGGCCGGGGTGCCGACAGGAATAAACTGTGTTATTGGAAAAAATAATTTTGACGGTATTGGCGAGCTTTTCGAATATGCCTCAAAAAAGGGAATAAACGAAATTGAATTCCTCCGGCTCAAACCCTCCGGTCGGGGAATGGAAGATTATCTCAGGCAGCGCACAACGAACAGCCAGAATATATCGCTTACGCCGATGCTGGCCGAGTTTTCTCTCAAATATGGAGTAACCGCCAAGATAGACTGTTCCTTTGTGCCTATGTTTTGCTGGCATAACCCCCCGCCGGAAATGCTCGAGGCGATAGCAACTTACGGCTGCGAGGCCGGAAATGTACTGCTGGGCATCCGAAGCAATGGAATTGTAAGCGGCTGTTCTTTTTTGAAAGATTCTACCCTTTCGGTCTTCGACCTTCAGTCCGGCCTGAATCGAACTGGACCTTTTGAAAAGATTACCGCCTGGCTGCAAAACCCGCCGCAGCCCTGCAAATCGTGCGATTATCTGGCTATCTGTAAAGGCGGCTGCCATGCCGTATCAGAATATGTTACCGGAGATTTTAACAATCCTGACCCTGACTGTCCAAAAGTAGTCGAGTATCAAATGGAGAAAATTAAATGAACGAGAAAAAACTGACTATAACGGGAATTATTTTTACTATTATTGCAACCGCAGGTTTCCTCTGGGCAGCAATACAGTGGCATAATACATGGAAAGAGCCTGACCAGGCAACGGTTCATGATTTACAACTGAATGAGCAGCATACCTTTCTGAATCTGCAGACTATCTCGCGAGCTCAAAAAAAATATAAGGAAACAGACTGGGACGGAGACGGAAAAAAAGTTTTTTCAAAATATTTTATTCATCTCTGGACATCGGTAAGCCCGTCAAGCGACCCCATTAGCGTAAATCTTATTCCCAGAGAAATTGCCTTCGCAACAGAAGCTTCCAGAGCAATTGACGGATATTACTTTACCGATCTGCACGACCTGGATTTGCCGGAAGAAAGAGGAAAACAAAGCCTTAATTATGAGAGCCAATGGGCCGTTGTGGCAATGCCGACAGATCACGGCCTGACGGGAATTCTGAACTTTTTAGCGGATAGTTCCGGCGGCATTTTTGTTAACCCCGCAAAATATATTCCGACGCTGTATCCTGAAGTTCCCGCCTCAAAGGGCTGGATAAAAATCGACACAATTCAGCAACTGCAGGAATACCAAAAGAAACTCAGTTATCCGCAAAATTCTCCTAAGAAACCCCTGTAAAGCAGTAACTGGCCGATTTGACAAAATCGTCCCCGGCGGGACTCGAACCTGCAACCTTCGGCTTCGGAGGCCGACGCTCTATCCAATTGAGCTACGGGGACTTAGATAAATTAGAAACAAGAAGCTGGCGATTATTATCGCCTGTAAGGCCGGAATTGTCCAGATTTTTCCCGTCCCCGTCAAGAAGATGATGAACTGATTCCCAATGCAGCCAATTGGTTCTGCAGCAAAGATAAAGTTTTTTCAAGTCTGGCGTATTTTGCCGTAAGTCTTTCTTCTCTCTTGGAAAGCCGTGTCTCCTCCTGAGTAATCTTATCGTCAAGCTGCTTTATCTGCTCAGTAACCTGTTTTTGGTCAATTTCCATACTACCGACAGTAGCTTTCAGCATTACACCTGTCCGGTCATTAATCTTTCCTGTAAACCCCTGCTTAACTCTGACGGTTGAAGTGAATGCCCCGTCAGAACCCAGATCAACACTTAACTGAAGACCATTTTCGGCATAAACAGGATTTCCATTCGTATCGAAACTGCTTGTTCCGGTGAGAATATTCCCGTTTACCTGCATATCCCGCCATACAGATTCGCCTGAGAGCTTAATCTTTGCAATGGTAACCGCTCCGCCGCTAACGGTAACCTGCACATCATATTCGCCTGCGGTAGTATATGTATCGCTCGCATTATAGAATTTTACGGTTTCGCTGGTACTGCTGCCTGTTTTATCTGCGCCAATGACTGCCAGGACACCCCTATAGTCCTTTGCAATTGCCTCATCAAAAGTATTGGTATCGAAATTCAGCATGCCATCCCTGTCGAGCGTTAGACCGATTGCCGTCGGCGAAAGAAACTCGTCGATGTCCTTTACAAATCCGGCCGTTTTTTCAATAAGCGGCTGACGAATCTGATACTGTATGCTTTTAACTGTATAATCAGACATCAGAACGCCGGCGGTTTTGGTCTGTTCGTCATATTTGGTGTTATCTTTTATCACCTGGACGGCGGAATTATACGCGAGTACCAGTGCGTTAATCTTGTCCTTGACGGATTGAATATCCCTTGTGAGCGTAATTTGTTCGCCGGTTGACTCGGTTGTATCGTGAAGATGCAAAGTTACTCCGCTAATTACATCATCGATTGTATTTGAACTCCTCTCAATCCATTCTTCGACACCTGTCGGGTACCCATTAACCTTTATTTTACTATTCTGTGCAGCCTGAGTTTGTGTAAAATCGGCGCCGGCAAAATCGGCTAAATCGGCGGTTGTTGCCCCGCCTTCTGTTAAAACTGCCATATCAGGCAAAGTCAGAGTCGCAGCCGAGCCGTTGGCGTTATATGTCAGCCCGACCGACAGTCCGCTCGTACCGCAAGTATCATCGACAAGCGTAATTTTGCCGTTTTCGAATCTTGCCTTGGCAGTCCCGTCAAAGGCATCGTTTATCTCGCCTATAAGATTAGAAATTTTGGTATTGCTTGTCAGATTAATTGTAACCGGCGTTATCGCAACGCCGCTATGATCAGTGCCGGAGATAACTATGGTTTCAGTTCCTTCAAGCGAATTGGAGCCGAATTGTTCAAGGTCAGTTATTCTCGTTGAAAGGGCCGCGTTTGCATCGTTATATGTCAGTTCAGAGCCTGATTGCCAGACTTCCGTTGAGCTTGCGTTTACCGATATCGCATAATCGCTTCCGGCATCGTTGCCGTTGAGCACAAGATGATATGCCTTGTTATAATAAAGAACTCCGGCAGTTACACCGGGATTGTTGGCATCATTATTTATAAGGCCGACCAAATCCTGCAGCGTCGTGGTCGCGGTTGTAGTAAGAGTGGTTTCCTTGTGGTTGTAGGAGTAAACAAATGTTCCGGCTCCGACATAATCCTCAGCATATTCAACGCCGGCAGAATGAACCCATCGTTCAGCATTGGCAAGCTGCTCTACAACAACGGTATGATTGCCTTCATAGGCGCTGTTGGAAGCATCCGCAGTAACCTTATCGGAATCGCTGGAGGTTATTTTGAAAGAGCGAAGTTCGCCCGAATCTGAAAGTGAATTGGAAGCGTTGCGAAGATTAGTGAGCTTTGTTTCCAGTTCGCCCAGAGCCTGTTGTTTTTCTTCCCAGACACTTTTGCGATTTTGATAAACCAGAAGGCTCCTTTTCTCAACGGCTATAAGCTGAGATACGATAGTCTTGGTATCAATACCGCTCAGTAATCCTGAAAGCTGAATACTTGCCATTTTTAAATATCCTTTCGATACCTTCTATTTTTGAGCCGTGTTCAACGGCTGATTTTGCCTCATCGCCAGAAATTTCCCTTTGTAAAAATCTCCGAATTTACGGAAGTACGGACCGTATTTGACAAAATGACTGCCTGATGCGTGTTTGTAAAAAACATCGGAGATATATTTATAATATTGCATTTTAGCGATATGTGGATCCGAAACTTCCGCCAGACTCGGACAAATCACATCAGGCGGATATATCGCCAACATTTGATTAAGCGTCTGAGCAGTAATCCGGTCGCGCGGCTCAAAATTCTGCGAAGCGCTCTGGCCCAGCCGTCTGTAAAAATACGATGAATTAATCTGTGCCCTATTAAATCTTATCTTAGTCGCGTTTTTGCAAAGGAAAACAAAATCCTCAACGGTTTGGCAATCTTCGTACAAACCGCATTTTTTAAAAAGGCTTCTTCTTATAAGGCTTCCCGGATTCGGAATAGGTGAAAAACCGTTAACAAAAAGGAACGCTGGCAGAATACTGCTATTTGAAAAATCTTCATACTTCCATAGGCAATTCATATCGCTGCCATTGCCGTCAACAAGCGTAAGCTGCGGCGGATAATAGTAATCGAATTGGGGAAACCTGCGGACATACTCAACCATAGACTCCACATAATCTGTCGCGATAAAATCATCTGAATCAACGCAGAGAATATATTCGCCGCGGGCAGAACTAATCGCACAGTTCCGCGAGGCTGCACAGCCATAATGCTGGCTGCGAATATATTTTATTCTTTCATCCGAAAACGATTTGACTATTTTTTCCGTATCATCCGTACTGCCGTCATCGACAATTATCAGCTCAAAATCGCCGAAACTCTGCTGAAGAACCGAGGTAATTGCCTGGCCGATATATTTTTCACCGTTATAAGTAACCATTTCAACAGAAACGACGGGAGCGGTTCTTTTGTCGCGGGCGGGCTTTGTGAAATAAAACTCCACTTCCTGATGACATCCGTTCGGAATAAATCCGCGATACCGCTCGACATCTATTCGGTATCCGCTCTCAAAGAGCCTGGCAAGGGCATCCGAGCTATATTCATTTCTGCCTGACGCGCGGTTTTGACTTACCGATTGAACCATATTGGCGGGGTTGCAAAACGCTGCCGAGCTGTTGAAACACAGCAAATTACTTTTAACCGCCGCAAACATCTTTGCACTCAAAGCCATAAGACCTTCAAGCATATTAGGATTATCAAATCGCAACTGCTCAATCAACGGCATAATATCTTTCGTCCTATAAACCGAGCTTGAGACCTCCAGCGGATAATTAAAATCAAACTGGGCTTTGGTCCATTTGAATTTTAGTATGCCTTCTTTAACCTGCTCGAATTCCGGCAGAGGCTGGCAGTAATCTTTGGCGTAGCAATATGTCGTGTTCCTGCCGAGTCTGAGCGAAAATCCCAGACAATCAGTATGAATCTTAAGGCCGTCGATTATTTTTTCTATGCTGAAATCAGATACAAAGATATTGTCATCGACGAAAAACAACGCATACTCAAAACTAATTAGAAGCTGTTTGACATCATCCTTAAAATCGCCCTGTTTAGCAAATTCAATATCTTCAAACTGAGTTTTAAGTTTTTCATATTGTTTCTGATGCAGCGGATTTGATGCTTTATAAAGAACCTGAAGTTTTATTTTATTCTTATCGGTGCAGCAATTGACAAACGACCGGAGCGCCGCCTCAAGCTGCAGGGCTCTGTCTTTACTGAAAATAATGCCGCAGATATTTTTGCTCCCGATTTTATCGCCGCATTTATTCAGATAATCATAAATTTTCGGAGCGGGCAGACCTTCGCTGATTGCGTTTTCAAACTGCTCTTTTGCCTGGCTGTATTGGGCTCTCTGGAAATGCGATAGACCCCGCCAATAAGAATTTATCGCTTCTGCCGTCGTATTTTCGTCAACCGGCAGAATATAATCGGCGACAAGCTCCTGCTGCCAGACGAGCCTGTGCGGGCGGTCGTGTTCACTGATATAATAGCTGTCCCATTTGCTGCGATAAACTATAAGGTCGGCCTGGACACTCGAAGCATTATCTTGTTTGAGATTATCCAAAATATCGTTATGTGCTACAAGGCTGGCCGGCAAAGGCAGAAGTACCCTGCCACTGCCGTATAATTTGTTGCAAAGGTCGCTATCGGCATAGTAGAAATTATATGCTTCATCAAAACCACCAATCCTGCGAAAATCATCAAGCCGCAAAAGACCGTAATTCATCAGGATATTGAATTCTCTGCCCATCCCGATGAAAAATTTATTATGAGCAAACAAATCGCCCGCCGGGTTTCGCTGCAGATTTTTATAGAAAAATATTCCGCCTGCAACATTGTCCGGTTGTACATTCAAAACCTTAACCGCATTGCTAAGGCAATTTTCGCCAAAGATTATGTCGTCGCTGGCAAACATCGCCCATTTGCCATTCGCCTTTGAGAATGCGAAATTATAAAGCTGAGGCCAGGAATGTTTGCCGCTACCGAGATGTTCCTGCTCATTATAGATTTTTGTTACATTGTGCTTTTTAAGAATTTCGAGGGTATTGTCGGAGCAATTGCCTATAACGACGACAATTTCATAGCTTATCCCGTCTGCTGCTGCGGGAACGGAAGCAAGCATCTTATCGAGCAGCTCTGCGCGATTCATCGTGCATAAAACGATGCTCACATCACAGGATTCGGCGGGTTGAGACACAGAATCCCCGGCAGCCTGATTATATGCCGAATAAGAAATAACGGGCGGCGGCGTAACAGCGGAAAAATCCGATTTTACCAACAGTTCTCTATCGATTACCCTGTCGCACTCTTCAATATATTTATCTCTTAGCCGCTGACATCTTTGCCCTTTACTGTAACCTCTGAATCCGCCAAGTAAGGCATTGGTCGTATGCAGTCTTGCGTATCTGCTGAATCGCAGCCACAGCTCAAAATCTCCGGCTAATGCAAGGCTCAAATCAAGCGATGCACCCGCCTTTTCCCAGAGACTTCTTCTCCAATATGTCCCCTCCTGCATTACAAACAAATTTTTCTTGTGAATATTTTCCTTATCCAGCAGTTTTTGCCGATTCCATACCAGCAAATCTGGGATATAGGCTTGCAAGCTGCCTTTGGCATCAAAACCGATTCGTCTGCCTGTCAGAAACTCAACTTCCGGATTGGCGGTAAATAAATCGGCAAGT
>JAQTQF010000062.1 GCA_028712345.1 Phycisphaerae bacterium
ATTCCATCGTCGGTAGTAATATAAAAAACAGGAAATATGTCGTTGACATTACAGGTAAACTGCCTACTATACTTATGGAGATTGACCCGGCTAATAGCTATAGGGAAATCTGGGGATTATATGGATTGCGAAGTTAAACAAACATATTTTTTCTTTCGTTGGTTTCACTATTATTATTCCCCGTAACATTCGGGATTTCAAATCTTTACACATAATAAGAATTATTAAAACGCCGGCAAAAAAATATTGTTTTTCTAAAAGACTTTACATAGTATATCGTCAATTGTCACAATAAAATGAGCATAGGCGAACTGTTTTTTTACGGAGAAAAAGAATGGGCAAAAGCATATTGAAACTGTTGGTGATTTTCATTGCGGTTGCGGCAGTATTTGCGACATTTGCTGCGGCAGAGGAAAAAGCAACTCAAAGCGATTCGGTTCAATCCGTATCTGTAGCCAATGGGGATAGCGTTAGAGACAGGTTTCACAATCCAACCGATTGGCTCAGCATGGGCGCTGATTTGAGGGCTCGCTGGACATACGGCTGGAATCTCGATACGCTCAATAATGATGCCGCAAATTACGACAGCGGATGGAACTGGTATCAGCAGCGGATGAGATGGTGGACCAAAACAAAGATTAATGACGATATGGATTTCAATCTCCGGTTCACATGGGAATTCAGGGTATGGGATGTGCCGGAACGAAAAGGTATGCAGACGGATTTTGATGAAATTATATGGGATCAGTTCAATCTGACCGTTAGAAATTTTGGGAATATGCCTTTGACGATGGTTGTCGGAAGGCAGGATATAATACTCGGAGCCGGCTGGCTGGTGCTGGAGGGCACGCCGCTCGATGAATCGAGAACGATTTTCTTTGATGCTTTGCGGTTTACATATCAGCCCGACGAAGATACCACGCTTGATTTGATTTATATCGAAAATCGCGCCTCGGAAGACGCGTATCTAAAACCTATCAATAGCCGCCGGAAAGAAACGACCCAGCAGGACGAAAGAGGATTGATTGTTTATTTGACAGACAAATCAAGGCCGAATCTGCAGCTTGAAGGATATTTTATTTATAAGAATGATAATCCCATTGACAGTCCTCCGTCAGCGGCACACGATCCGTGGCCGGCGGCGGTATGGAGCAAAAAGGCACAGATATACACCTTTGGCGGCGCTCTTTCAGGGGCGGTTGCTCAGAGCGAACACTGGAAATACAGAGTAGAAGGCGCTATCCAGACCGGAAAGAAACAGACCCAGCAGGAAGGGACCGCGATGCATAATTTGATGGCATTCGGTACTATTGACAGAATCGAGTATCACTTCAACGATGCTCACAAAAACAAGCTGCGCGGTACTTTTGAATTCCGCTCCGGCGACGATCCGGGGACGGGCAAAAATGAGGCATTTGACCCTCTCTGGGGTGAATATCCACAGTACAGCGAGATTGCCTGCTATGCTCAGCTTCTCGAAACTATGGTTGGTGAAATTACGAATCTCTATAGATTTGGAATTGGACACTCAATTCAGCTGACGGAAAAGGTGAGTATGGACACTGACTATTATCTGCTTTATGCGGACCAAAACACCGAGAAAAACAGACCGCACGCGGGCGTTATCAGTTTTTCGGATAGCGGCAAATTCAGAGGATTCCTGAATACATGGATGCTGAATTATCAAATGACAAAAAATCTGAGTGGACACATCCTGGTTGAATATTTCCAGCCCGGCAACTACTACCAGAGCGGCAATAGAGACGCCGCATATTTTGCGAGGATGGGTCTCGATTATACATTCTAATACCTTTTCAAAAAAACAGTTTGGCATTTTGTCATTTCGCACTTGATGCAGAATCCAGTTTTAAGTCTGGATTCCCGCTTCTGCGGGAATGACAGGAAGTAAGGCTGGAATGGAAAATTTGAAAGTTTATTTTTTGAAACGGCACTAAATCGCATAGGGAAATTAAAAGCCCGACCAATCGGCCGGGCTTTTTTTGTCAAAAAATATATTTTAAATTTCTTATGCCAGCAGTTTTTCGGCTTTAGCCATCATATCCGCAATCGCAATTTTGTTAGGGCAGACCGCCTCGGCGCGGCTGTAATCAAAGCTGCTTATCGAAGACGAAACTTTGGACGCGACCTGCATAAAAGTTTCTTTTGCAAGGGCAGTATCGCCGTAATTATTATGATACATCATAGACCTCATTACATCGCTGACATAAGGCATTTGCGGAACGGCTAAATCGCACAGGCCGCAGGCGGCACAATAGCCGGTGCAGGTCTGTTTGGCGTAACTGTCGAGGAAATTTAAGTCTTCCTTACTCAAATCGGTCTTGTCGAGAACGGCCGCGACATTCGATGTTACAGTCGCAACATTTTTCATACCGACACAGGCACAGCAGATGCGTTTGTCCTGAAGAACGGCTTTTATCTTGGCCTGGGCATCGGAAAAACCTTTGACTATGAATCGCTGATGCATAGTTTTTTCGTTTTCGCTTTCAGCGGTGTAAGCCTGTATCTTCATCGCAATTAGAGCTATACCGGCCTTAGAGCAGGCCTCGATGCCGGCATTAAGCTTGGTGTCCTGAATCAGTCTGTAATTGTAGCTGGTCATTATTGCGTCAATCCAGTCGCACTTTGATGCGGCCTTAAGGCACTCAGCCATATTCTTGTGCGTGCTGAAACCGAAATATTTTATTTTGCCTTCGGCTTTCGCTTTCGCGGCCCAGTTCTTAAGGTTGTCATTGAGATCGGCAGGGTCCTGCAGGCCGTGAACGCCGTAATACAAATCGACATAGTCGGTGTTCATTCTTTCAAAGGATGTTTTCAGCCGTTCATCGCGTTCCTGTGAGGTTCTTGCGCCGGATGCTTTAGATACGATAAAAAGGTCTTTGCGGCGGTTGGGATATTTTGCCAGGAATTTGCCGATACCTTCTTCGCTCTTTCCGCCGGCATAGCCGTGAGAGGTATCCCAGTAAGTTACGCCCCATTGATAAGCTTTGTGCAGGACAATCTGATTTTCAACCGCATCGAACATTATACCGAGAGAAAGAGCAGGGATGAGTTTGTTGGATCGGCCCAACTTCCGCATCGGGACCTGAGGATATTTCTCCTTTTGCTTATTAGGCTTGTTGGCATCAGATGGTTTGTTGGCGTCAATCGCCGCGGCCAGAACCGTGCCTGAAGCGATTGCCGAGGCGAGGCCAGCACCGGCGGCTGTCTTGATAAATTCTCTGCGGTTCAATTTTTTGTCTTCCATATTTTTACCTCCATAATTAATGGTTTTTATTTTTCTCTTGTCTGGCCGAGGGCCGTTACTATTACAGCACCGCTGCCGCTTACGGGACATTCGTGCTGGCAGATTCCGCAGCCGATACATTTTTGAGGGTCAACATACGGTTGCTGAAGCTCAATTTGTATCTGAACACTGCCCGGACGAACAGCATCAATGATATTTTCACCTGATATTGTAATCGCATCGGAAGAATTGGAAACGATTTTTCGGCGAATATTCTGCAGCCCTGAAGTTATGAGGCAATAATAGTCGCCGGTCGCGAAACGGTTTGGCGAAAGTGTGCCATCGTCGAGATAGATTGTATCTCTGTTTATGCTTTTTACCTTTATAGTCGCATCAATAACATTGGCGTAAACAAGGCGGGTATAAATAGCCTTTGGACTGACAGGGCAGTTTTCCTGACATACGATGCAGGGAATATTGAATGCCCATGGCAGGCATTTTGCGCGGTCGAAACAGGCGGTGCCGATTTTGACGGGGCCTTTGTCGGCGAAATTTCCCTTGCCGAGTTTTTCAGCCAATGTCATCGGCCTTATCGCCGCGGTTGGGCATATATAGCCGCAGGCAACGCAGTCGAGCTGGCAGCCGCTTGAGCCGGTTCGGTTATTCATCGTCGGAGTCCACAGATTTGTCAGACCGTTTTCAATGCCGCTCGGCTGGATTACATTCGTCGGGCAGAGCCGCATACACTGGCCGCACTTTATACATCGTTTCGCAAATTCCTTTTCATTTAATGCCCCGGGCGGACGAATAATGCCGTCAGAGTTCGGCGATGCGATAAGCTTAAAGGCAGGCATAGCAAGCAGGCCGGTAAATGCCGCAGCCAAAACGCCCCGGCGGGATAAATCGGGTTCGCTCTGAACGGCGTTTGATGATGCGGTGTTAAAATCAATCGCATCGAATTTACAATCGTCAAGACAGTTGAAGCATAACAAACATTCGCTGAGTTTGACAGTTTCCGATGGCTGGCAGGAGCCCTGACAGTTTTTATTGCATAGTTTGCAGTCGGTGCATTTTGAGTTACGGTTGATTCGCCATATTGAAGTACGGTTTAAAATACCGAAAAGCGCGCCGAGGGGGCAGATGAACTGGCAGAAAAAACGGGGCAGAACAAAATTCAATAATATGAATATCAGAAAAACCGAGAGAACCAGCGGCGCCGTTTTATACAGTCTATCTGTCGCCGAAAGCACATTGACTGGATTGTCGATAATCGGTAAAAGCAGAATGTTGACGGTGCGAGTGAACAGTGGAATAGGGTCGAGCAGACCTGTCTGGATATTTTGAAGGCCCGGCAGAGCGGCAATGACCAGAAACGCGATTAGTATATAATATTTTATATTTTGCCCCTTGCGATACTTATGCAGTTCGACGAGCTGTTTGGTGGTTTTGTTTTTGTGGGCCAGATACGAAATAAACTGGTGCAATGCGCCAAAAGGACAGATAAAACCACAGAAAAATCTGCCTATAACAATCGTAAGAACGATAATCAAAACCGACCAGACAAGGGGAGCATAGAGCCTGTGCGTGGAAAAAACGGTCGCAAGGGCGGCAAGCGGGTCGAGATGCAGAAAAATATTTACCAGCCAGCCGCTGAGCTGGGTGAATTTTGCGCCGAGGGTCGTAACAACGCAAAGCCAGATAAACAAAGTGAAAAAGAAAATCTGACTTATTCTTCTTGCAGTCGTGATTTTCATATTGCACCTTCGATTTTAGCGTAAACCGGCTTGAGAGACTGATAATCCGTCGTGCCGAGGTTTAATTGTTCAGCCCTCTGAAGATACGGCAGAGAAGCGGGCGTTAAATCGAGCAAAGTTGCTCCGAAGGCATCGACGGCAATCTGGTCGCAGCCTGCAATCATAGTATCAGTTCGCTTCAGGTCGGAAGCCGAGCCGCCAGTCGGACCGTTGGAAACCATAGTTTCTGTGCCGTCGAGAATAACGAAACTCGGCTTTACGAGCATCGTAAGTTCGACGATTATTGTGTTTATGTCCTGATGGAAATTATTTCTGGCTCCGCCGAGCAGGCCGTACCAGTTTTTCATCGTCATAGATGCTCCGCTGCGTGCGTGGTCTTTTACCGCCGCTATTCCAATGACCTTGTCAACCTTCGCAAGGGGCTCATACAGTACCGGCCAGTTTTGTATCAGCTTTGCGCCTTTGAGGCTGACCGACCTGAATAAATTAGTTCTCGGCAGAATAATTTCTGCTCCGCTTTTTGCCGCCGCTGCGGCTATTCCGCTCAGCTCGAAACAGCTTGCCGGGTCGTTTATGGGATTATCGGTTATATAAATCTTTCTTGCCTTAGCCTGCTCGTAGCAGAGTTTTGTAATCTCGGCGATAATATCGGGATGGCTGGTTGCGCCGATTCGGGCGGGGCGGGCAAAGCCGATATTCGGCTTGAGTAAAACAGTTTCGCCGGGCTTGACGAAGCGGTCTATTCCGCCTAAAAGTTCAACCGCCTTGCGAACGGTTTGCGTTCTATCGGCGCCGGATACGATGCTAATGGTTTTTCCCGCGACAGCAGGGACGGAATAATCCCTAAAACCAGTCAGCGGCGGAGTAGCAGAAAACATCTTCTGCACATCAGATTCGTAAAGCAGCTTTGCCGTCGAACAAACCGCCGCGGCAGAGATGCCCGCCTTCGCGATGCGGGCAAGAAAATCTCGTCTCGAAATTTTGTCCTTATTTTCCATTTTATTTTTTTGAAAGATTTTCGAAGAGTTTTTCGGCAACCTGTTTTAAATCTTCAATCGGTACCGGGCCGCGAACGCCGGCAAAATAACCGTTCGGATTGGAAAACAATTCTATCGTTCCGAACAGGTCCACGGAATTGCAATCCTTTATAGTCAGGCCGTGCTGCAGTTCTTCGCCCCCGTTGTCAATCAGGAAGCGATGATATTTTTTGTATGTCTCGGCAGGATTGCTTACTGTTATAAAAGCTGTGATGGTATTGTTATTTATTTTGTATTCGGCTGAGAAGATATTTACCAGTTCGCTGCATCCGAAAGCGTCGGCAGGGATAAATTTGAAAGAGTCCGGCACAAGATTTTCAATCGGGAAAAAATCGAGCAGCGGAATACTGGTTTTGCCCGGCGAAATTATCGAAGCAATCTTCCGGGCGGCGGCAGATGCGAAATTCAGCAGCGTTTCGTCGTCGGCAGAAAGCGAAATTTCGATGTAATATTTGCCTATGGCTGCGTAAACGGAGTCGGATACCGAATATCCGAATTGTACCGGGCTTAGAGGGGCAGAATTGCTCCTTTTTTGCATACTGTAAACGGCAAAGCCGTTTTGCGGCTCGGCCATATCATAAAAATAGACCTCGGCCCAGTTATCTTTTGCCGATTTGCTCACAAACCGTCTGCACTGGAGCGAGACAAAACCGTTATTGAGATATAAATCGGCCTTGCCGTCGATTTTTTCGTAGAGATTAGCGGAATTGTAATTTTCAACCGGCGCGGCAGGGGAAAAATCTGGTCCGAAAAGTTCGTCGCCGAGAATTTGAGATTTTTTGTCATCGGCAGGTTTAATCGTAGCTCCGGTATAGCTGTCGTAAGCGGTTTTGTTAAAAGACATTTGTTTGTAGCCGATGACAGCAGCAACGCCGATAATTATTAAAATCACTCCATAACTTATTATCGTCTGTAATCCGCTTTGTTTGGTTGTTTCGGGCATGGTTTTCCAGTCCGGGATTTTCAGCCAGCAAAGATTGCCTCGGCCTCAGAAGCGATTTTTTTAAGCTGTTCCATTTGCGATTCGGTGAGTTTTTTGTGGTTTTGTGCCAGGCTCACACATAATCTGAACAGGCTTTCTTCGCCGGGCGGTATCGCCACGGAAATATCCTGCTGCAGTGTCCAGTTTAAGGCAAGCTCTGCTACGGCGGGGTCGTCAATAGGCTCATACCAGCATTTTTGGTATGAAGTCGCTGCAATACCCTCTGGGCGTTTTTCTCCGGCGATTGCTTTTATGCCTATAATGCCCATATTTCGTTTTTTTGCCTCGGCTAAAACTTCCGTCTCAAGATTAGAATTAAAATGCGTTCTGAAATTTACCGGAAACATTATGGTATCGAAATCAAATTCGTTCATCGCCATTATCGCTGCCGAAGGCCGGTGCACCGAAAGCCCGATGTTTCTGATAACCCCGGCCTTTTTCGCCTCAACGAATGCTTTGATGGCTCCGTCTTTGCCGAATATAGCCTTTACATCTTTCTCGATATCATCGAGACCGTGAAACTGATACACATCGAAGTGGTCTGTCTCAAGCCGTCTGAGCGATTCTTTCAGTTCAGCGGCGGCGTCGGCATAAGAACGCTGCCCGGTTTTGCAGGCAAGGTAAACATCTTTGCGAAAAAGCTTCAATGCCGGGCCGAGTTTAAACTCAGCATCGCCGTATAATGGTGCAACATCGAAATAATTTACGCCTTTATCTATCGCATTTGCTACAATCCGGCGAGCATGGTCGGGTTCCGTGTCTCTTACGACAATTCCGCCCATCCCGATTATTGAAACACTAAGGCCTGTTTTGCCGAGCGGTCTTTTAGGCAATGGTTTTTGACTCTTATTTGTGATATCTGCGGCTGCCACTATAATCCCTTCCCAAATTGAAACTGCATCTTGCAACGCTGATGAGTACGGATTATACTATTACCGTCTTTGATAGTCAACTTTTATTGATTTTTTAATGGTTTACAGGGCTAACCTGAGTTACAATGGACAAACAGAATCAGAATAAGGGAGTTTAAAAATGATTCAATCGATTAATGGTGCTTTGGCGTGGGGTTCAATTGGCTGGCCGGAAATTCTTATTGTACTGGTTATCGCTCTGCTGATATTCGGAAGAAGACTGCCGGAGATTGCCCGCTCGCTGGGAAAAAGTCTTACAGAGTTCAAAAAAGGAATGAATGAGACAAAAGACCAGATTGAGGAAAAGACTAAGCCCGACGACAAAGAGGGAAAGTAGGGCACAGGATTTTTGGAGAAAGGGCTCTGTCCGATTGTTTTCTATGTATCGTAAACTTTGGGTAAACCACTTTGGCAGTTAAAACAGAAACCTTATTTTGAATTCTATGTTTGAGAAACAGAAGGGAGGTTACAGGGAGGCAAAGAGCGTTTATTGTTGTGTGTATTAATATGGGGATGTGTATGTGATTTAAAGAAAATGGAGAGATGTATGTGTAAAAAATATGTGTGTTTAATTTTCATTCTCTTGCTGCTTGGCACGGCAGGCATCGCTTCTGCGGTTGTCAATAACTGGACACCGGTCGGCGAAAGCACAAACTGGAATACCGCTTCAAATTGGAGCCTGGGACATATACCTAATACCACTACTGAAGAGGCGAAGATCAGCG
>JAQTQF010000063.1 GCA_028712345.1 Phycisphaerae bacterium
CAATAGCAATATTTGGCAGCGGCCAGTCAAGATTAATGGCAGGCGGCATTTCGGAGGCATTGTTGACCACTGCTGCCGGACTTGTGATTGCGATTCCGGTATTGCTTATTCACAGTTTTTTGTCCAGCCGAGCAGACAGATTAGTAGCCGATACTGAACGGTTTTCTGCAACATTATTAAATCTGCTCAGTGAACCGCCGGATAAATCTGATAAATCTAATAATTGCCAAGGCGAAAAGAATGAAACAGCTAATTAGTCTTTTCGGTCAGGGCGGGATAGTGATGATACTAATCGCCTGTGTTTCAGTTATAGCATGGATGCTGGCTTTCAGGACATGGCAAACAACCAAATTAATACTCGCCAATTTAGAACATAAAAGCCTGCAAAGTGGAAATAAAACGGTCATTGAAAATGAACTCGTCAGGCTTGACGGTTCGATTAATTTTCTGGCTGTTCTGGCAGCAGCGTTGCCTTTGCTGGGCTTACTCGGCACGGTTCTTGGTATGCTTGTTACTTTTAGTGTTATTCAAAAGTATGGAACCGGCCAGCCGAGTCTTCTGGCCAGCGGTATTCGACAAGCTCTTTTAACTACTCAGGCCGGGCTTTTGACGGCACTGCCGGTTTTGTTTTTTCATCATATAATTTCGTCGAATTGCAGAAAAATCAGCAGCGAGCTTAATCTTGTTTTTCATGAGCTGAAAACAGCGGGAAAAGATAATAAGCACAGGAAACATAAGACTTGATTTTGATACGAAAATGTTTCAATCAGTACGAAGAAAAAAGCGTTCGCAGGAAAAGGCAGAAATTACTATTGCACCATTGATCGATATGGTCTTTATTCTCCTGATATTTTTCATTGTAACGACCAGCTTCGTTTCGGAAACAGGGGTTACTGTTGAAAGACCTGCTGCGCATTCTGCGGAAAATCTCGAAAGCCAGTCTACTCTTGTAGGAATCGGTCCCTCAGGAGAAATTTACATATCGGGTCGCAGAGTTGGGTTATTTTCTCTCAAACCGCTTATGGAAAATAAACTGAAAAATCAGCCGAATTTATCGATTGTTCTGGTGGCAGACAAAGCCACCCGGGCCGACCTGATAGTGCGGGTAATGGATGAGATAAGGTTAAGTGGAATAAAACGAATAGCCATAGCCACCGAAAGAGAAAACAAGTAATGGCATAGTCTGACTAAATTAAAACCGGATATGAATAAAATCATTAAAGGAAGTCTGAAAAATACTTTTTGTTCCCGCCGAAAAGAGCAGCGTTTTGGCTGGCTATCGGTGCTTCTGGCTATAACAGCCAATATATTGATTTTTATGTCGATTAGCTGGGTAAATCATACGCCTGCAAGTCATTCATCTGAAACCTATGCCGCCATTGAGGTGTTCAAGCCGCAGCTTATACCGGAAAATATACCGCCCATAACTGAATCGATGCCTGTAATTGTTGAGAGAAAATTCCAGCCGAAACCGGAACCAATGAAATTGATCCTGTCAAAAGAAACTCTGGTCAGGCCGCAGTTGATAGAATGGATGCCGGATTCACTGATGAAAAAACCGGGCGTCGGTATTGATATATCCCTAACCAAACTTCCTTCGCCGGATTCCATAAATGCAGCCGATGTTAGCGATGCTCTGGCTTTGAATCAGGTAGATCAGCCTCCTCGCAGAATAAGCGGCACATTACCCGCTTACCCGATTTGGGCAAGAGCAAAAAAGGCCGAGGGTATGGCAACTTTGCGATTTGTTGTCGACATCGATGGAAAAGTCCGCAATATTGAAGTTTATGGTGTTCAAGGCGATGAACGCTTTGCGACAAATGCAGCAAAAGCTGTTGAGAAGTGGCAGTTTGAGCCGGCGATTAATAGGGGAGCCCCTGTACCGGTGTGGTGTTTACAAAAAATTCAATTTCAATTTACAGATTAAAAGATAAATGAAAATGAACAAAATAAAATGTATTTTTGTGTTGGTAATCTGGCTTTCAGTTTTATCTATAGCCTTGGCGAATGATATTAATTCCGGCAATGCTGCCTTTGACAGAGGCGATTTTGCCGAAGCAGTCCGTTATTACGAAAGAGGCCTTACCGATAAAAAATCAGCTAATGTTTATATCAGTCTTGGGCACGCACAGGAGCGGTTAGGCCAGTGGAATAAAGCTGTCGAAGCTTATATATCCGCCATTAAAATACAGAAGACAGACCCTTCCAATGAGTTGCTTAAACTTCTCGGTCGTGCCCAGTATATGGCAGGTTTCTTCGAGAATTCGCTGGATACTTTTCAAAAGATATATATAGCCGATCGCAATTCTGAAAACGAACTTTGGCTGGCACGGTGTTTTATACAGACACAGCAGTGGGCAAGAGGACAGGACATACTTTTGCGATACCTCGACAAGGAACCTCAAAGCACCGAAGCCCTGGAACTTTTGGCATATCTGTTCGCACAAAGCAACAGAATTGACGAGGCAGTTGGCGTTCATATGGAACTTGTTAAAAATCACCCGGTCCGGATACAATACCTTTTGACCCTGGCAAAAATACAAACTGCCGCAAAGCATTATGGCCAGGCTATCGACACGCTCGAATTTGCCGCACTAATCAATCCTAATCAGACCAGGGAAGCGATCAGGCTTCTTGCTGATCTTTATGCTGAAAGAGAAATGTATTACCAGGCCGCAGCGTGTTATCAAAGGATTATCTTATCGTCGGATTCGCCTTTAGTTGAGGATTACTACAGACTGGGATATACTTACTTTCAAATCGGTGAATTTCCTTCCGCAATTCAGGCATTTGAAAAAATAAGACAGATAGCTCCATCCAATACCAAAGCAACTTTATACCTCGGACATATCGCTGCTAAAAAAGATGAGACAGAGACTGCTCGCCAATATTATTTAGACGCAATAAAGCTAAATAAGGACTCAAAAGAACCTTATCTGGCTCTTGCAGAACTTGACTTGAAAAATGACAAGTATGATGAGGCGGCAAAGTACTTTTCAAAAGCGATTACTCTTGGCGAAAATTCTATAGCGGTTTATTATAATAATGTGTTGGTTTTAATGCTGTCCGGACAATTGGATATGGCTAAAGCTGCTATTAAGGAAGCCCTGAAGCAATATCCTGCCAATGAACAATTAAACAATCTGCTGGAGCAGTTAATAAAAACAACTATTGCAAATTAGATACAACTTTCAAAAGAGCGACAAATAGTGTATGCTATCATTGTTTTCAGCAGTGGAGTTTTACGGCGGGATGAGAACGCGCAAAATTATACCCCCTTTAATTTTCTTGCAATATCAGCCGGTCGAATGTAAAGTAGGCAAAAATTTATCAGAACCTGCTTCTTAGAATCAGGTTTTGTTGGAGATAGTTAACTGCTTATATAAAAAGAAGTTGGCGGCGTAGCCAAGTGGCCTAAGGCGACGGTTTGCAAAACCGTTATTCGTGGGTTCGAATCCCACCGCCGCCTTTATAGTTTATACTTATCTTTTTCTATTTATGAACTTTATTCTAACAAAAACAAAAAGACTCCTGAGAAAAATAGTCCCCGCATCGGCCTGGAAGTTTGTACAGGCAGCCAATTGGAAATTTCTTTCGATATTTTATCGAGTTATTCCCCGCCGTAAGGTAAAAGCAGAAACCTCCAGAGCCAAATCACGAAGGATTCTGGAAGGGTTCTTTGAAAAATTCTGCACAGGAAAAGGCCTCGATATCGGCTACGGTGGAGACCTTTTGTGTTCCAATTGTCGCGGCTGGGACATAGAAGACGGAGATGCCCAAACACTGAAAGGCCTGCCGGACGGCAGTTTTGATTTTGTCTATTCTTCGCATTGCCTGGAACATCTTGAAGATGCTGCTGAAGCGTTGGGGAACTGGTGGAGAGTTTTAAAACAGGGCGGATGCTTAATACTTTACCTGCCGCATCGCGATTTATACGAAAGAAAGAAAACCCTGCCAAGCAGATGGAACACTTCACACAAAAGATTTTTCCTGCTCGACAGAGATGAACTGCCGGACACAATCGGCATTTTGCCGCTGCTCGAAAAAACCGTCGGGAATTATGAAATTATAAAAGCCGATATTTGCAAAACCGGCTATGAGGTAATATCCGAAAACAGGCAGGCCGACGGCGAATATTCTATCGAGGCTGTAATCAGAAAACTCTGATTGCTCTTCTACTTACCCTGTTCGACCTTGTGCAGTTCGACGCTTTTATCCTGCGATAAATCAATATCTTTGAGCAAATCGCCTTCAGGTAAAATTAACAGAAATTTATTACAAACATCAACCCTGCATATTCCTGATGTCAATTCAAAATCGAGAATATGGCCGCCTTGTGTATAATCATCGCTCAAAAAATGGAAATGACAGCCGGGAACATTGATTCCCTTCACAAAGGCAGGGGACCTAAAACCAACGATTGTACCTTTAATATCGTTCATCTCGAATACCGGCTGGGTTTTGGTAACCTTGGCTAAAGGCGGATAGGGTTTATTCTGAGCCGGAACGCTGCGGGTTTTGACATATTTAAAAATACCGGTGATTTCGACGGCGGCGAATGAATTCTGGTTTGAAACATTTTCATCAATGATTGACTGAACCGTTTTATAATCCGCCGACTCTATTGAAAACTCTGTCTCCGGCCGAAATTTGCAGACTGTCGCAAAAGGTGTTTTTGTGTTTATGGCCGGGCGGTAAACTTTGCCGTCAGCTTTAATCTGATATATTTTTCCGCCCAGTACAATCATTTCGCCATCGAGCCTCTCGAAAGTACCGATTCCAAAATTACCGTGCCCCAGCAGTTCCCCGCACGACATATCCCCGTCATAAGCCCCGGCAAGCAGAGCATCGATTGTCGAGGTTTGGGTAATTTTGTCCTTTGCGGCAGGCAGACAGCCGGCTATAAAAACAATCGCAAAAACCAGTAACAGCTTTTTCATCTTTCGCTCCAAAAATATAGAGTGCAGGATATAATCAGTTCCACAAATCTTCAATATTCAATTATTGTAATAGCTGTCGGAAACATTTACAATCAAAGTATGCTTTATTTCTGGCTAACGCTATTGATAATTGTCAATGCCTTCTGGCTGGGGCTGGTTTTTCTCGCTCTGCCGGGCAGCTGGCTGATGATTATTACCGTAATATCCTTCTCGCTTTGGCAGAAGGGCATATTCAGTGTTTACACAATAATCGCGGCAGTCGTTTTGGCGGTAATTGGGGAAATACTTGAGTTTATCTCCGGTGCAAGGGGGGCAAAATCAGCCGGCGGCGGTAAAAAGGCCGTCATCTCGGCAGTTCTTGGCGCTGTCCTTGGAGCTATTGTTGGCACAATAATCATTCCAATACCCCTTATCGGAACACTCGCCGGAACGACTATCGGAGCCGGGCTCGCGGTATTGCTTGTCGAAAAAACCGGCGGAGTGGTATTCAAAAAAGCATTAAAATCCGCAACAGGGGCCGGAGTCGGTCAATTGCTCGGAATAATCGCGAAATTTGTCATCGGCATTATTATCTGGCTAATCTTCACGATCACGGCTTTTGTATAAATCTGTTATTGCCCTTTTGATTCGATGTCCTGATATTCTTTGCTTATTTTCTTTTCGAAAGGCGGCAAAAGCAGCAAAACAATCAGAGTTAGAACCGTTGTGAAAACCGCCAATAAATACATTCTTGTTCCGCAAGCCATTCCAATTGCCGCGACAATCCATATACCCGCGGCGGTCGTAAGACCGTGAACACTGCCTCCACTTTGAATTATGGCACCCGCCCCCAAAAAACCGATACCGGTTACAATCTGAGCGGCGATTCTGCCGGGCTCCGAGCCGGCAAGATTAGCGGAAATCATCGTAAAGACACACGCGCCAAGACAGATAAGGATATTTGTGCGAAGCCCTGCGGGTTTGTCGTGCCTGCGTCTTTCAATACCGATTGCCCCGCCGAGAACAAATGCCGCCAGCAACGGCAGCACATTGTGCCAATTTGCTTCCATATCAGATTCCCTCAAAAAGTCGGTCAAATTGTATCACCTAACTTTTGATAAAACAAATACTTTTAAGTAAAATGAGATATGTTAAAATTCTTGACCAGTTGGATAAATTATGCTCTAATGTTTGGCCGTGTAAATTTTTGATAACCTTTTAGGCAAAAGGATTTAGGAATGAAAGTCAGTAAAAAAGCACAGTCAGTCCCGCCTTCTGCGACAATGGCGGTCGATACGAAAGCAAAGGAACTAAAAGCCAAAGGCGTTGATGTTGTTGGTTTTGGCGCAGGCGAGCCGGATTTTGACACGCCGCAATATATAAAGGACGCGGCTATCGCAGCTTTGAACGCGGGCAAGACCGGCTATACCGCAACGCCCGGCATTCCAGAACTAAGGAAAGCCATTGCCGAAAAACTCAAGAGAGAAAACGGCCTCGATTACAAGCCTGAACAGATTATCGTAAACATTGGGGCAAAACACTCGGTTTACGAATCAATGCAGGCTGTCCTCGATGACGGCGACGAGGTCATCGTGCCGACACCTTACTGGGTAACATATCCGGAAACAATCAAACTGGCGGGGGCAACGATGAAAGTCGTTCAGACCGATTCGGCAAACAGTTACAAAATGACGCCTGGGCAATTGGAAAAGGCGATTACGCCCAAGACCGCAATGCTGCTGATTAACAGCCCGAACAATCCCGGCGGATTTACATATACGCCGGACGAACTGAAAGATTTGGCAAAAGTGCTCGAGGGCACGGATATAATGGTGCTCAGCGATGAGATTTACGAAAGACTTGTTTATGATGGTACAAAATTCGTAAGTTTCGCATCGCTCAGTCAGGACGCATACAACCGCACGATAATCATCAACGGTTTCAGCAAGGCTTACGCTATGACCGGCTGGCGACTGGGCTACACGGCAGGGCCGATTGAAGTTATAAAAGCAATGAGCCGGCTTCAGGGGCATATGACGCAAAACCCCGTAAATTTTGCGCAGGCTGCCGGGGTTGTCGCTTTCAGCGAGCCGAACAATGAAGTCGAAAAAATGAGAGTCGAATTTGAAAAACGAGCCAAATTTATGGCTGAAAGACTCAACGCCATCAAGGGTGTAAAATGCCCAAAACCGACAGGAGCTTTTTACTGCTTCCCCGATGTATCGGCTCATTTCGGCAGGACAATTGGCGGGGTGAAGATTAACAATAGTATGAATTTTGCCGCCGCTCTGCTCGAACAGGCAAATGTTGCCCTTGTTCCCGGCGGACCGTTCGGATGCGATAAGAATGTCCGATTAAGCTTTGCCACCTCAACCGAACAGATTACAAAAGGAATTGACAGGCTGGAAAAATGGCTGAACAGCTAATCACAGACAGTAAAAAACCTGCTCTGAGCGGATGGATAATGCTCGTTTTCTGGTGGGCGATGATCCTGTTCGCCCTGCACGCCTCAACACATATGGTCGGAGCAGGCGATACCTGGGTCGCTATGGCCAGCGGAAGACATTTTATCAATCACGGCATCAAAGATATTACCGTCGAACCTTTCAGCGCAAATTCGCACAAACCCGGCCCGACTGCAGAAGAAGTGAAAACCTGGCCCAAGTGGGCTCAGAAAATCACTGATGTAGTCGGACTCGACACGGTAAAGTACTGGCATCCGACAGGCTGGGTAAATCAAAACTGGCTGACTCATGTTTTTTTCTACTGGCTTACGCACGATTCGCCTTTCGCTGATGCCGAGACCTTTGACAAACCAATCGAAGGCCAGAAAATCAGCTATAACAGTCTGGTTTATTGGAAATATGCTCTGTACATTCTCACCGTAATAGTGGTTTACTATACAGCCAGACAATTGGGAGCGAACCCGGCTCTTTCAGCTTCCTTTGCCTGTTTTGCAATTTTTATCGGCAGGACATTTCTCGATATCCGCCCGGCAGGTTTCTCAAACCTGCTGACTGCCGTTCTGCTCTTCATATTCGTACTGACGGTACACAAAAACTATCTGTATATCTGGCTTATCGTACCGATAATAATTCTCTGGTGTAATCTGCATGGCGGATATGTATATGCCTTTATGGTTCTTGTACCATTTATCGGTTTGCATCTGCTGACACTGCTGCCGAAAAAGACTTCAATGGTGTTACTATATAGCTCCGGCTGGCTGTTCTTTTACGCCCTTGCCTTAAAATTTCTCGCTCATCAAGACATCAGGACATATCTTGATATAAAAATATCACCTCTTAAAGACGGCCTGTTATATTTTATCCTGCTTCTAATCGCCATCAGTATAGTTCTTGCCTCCGTCAAAAATATCAAGGCGGGGCTGTTTTACCCCTATCATATTATAAGCACATTTCTCGTTTTTATTGCCCTCTCGGCAAGATTCTATCCTGAAAATATGAACAGTCTGATGAAACTGGAAATATTCAGTGCTTATGTTAGCGATTCGAGACAAACCTTTTTCGTTTTCTTTATCGGATTTTTGATAATTGCACTGCTGCTCGGTTCTTTCAAAAGCAGTCTCAAAACTATAAGCCTCAGGGCATGGTGGCATACCGTCGCCTCTGCCTTCGTCGCTTTTGTTGCGATGATAATTTTCAACCCGTTCCATCTAACAAATCTTACGCATACTTTCATTGT
>JAQTQF010000064.1:0-2589 GCA_028712345.1 Phycisphaerae bacterium
TTTGGGTACCTGGTTTTGGCAGGACTGGCGAGGTGTGATTTTAATGCGGAAAATATCCGAAGCAGACAGGCCTTATATTCTGGCTGTAAGAATAGGTCTGGTGATTTTCTTCGCTACTCTTTCGCTGCTGGTTTACAGAGCATGGCGGCGGAAAGAGCAAAAGCGGAAGGAAGGAGTCGGTTCTGATGCGTTTTGACGGCTGGATATTTATGATTGTAAGCTGGCTGGCGATACTTGCGTTGATTACTTTTGTGATTGCCAAAAACCTGCGGCAAAAAGATTGAGCGATTGAATAACTAACCTATTACGGCAGGCCAAATTTGGACTTTCCGGTCATTCTACATAACTATCAATAGCGACATTGCTTAATTTCCAGCGGTGATTTGAGCGCTGGCTACCCATTCGACATGCATATCGCCAAAGATTACATTAGTGCCGCCGTAGCTGCCTCTTTTATGGCTGCCGTAATTGAATATCCTGCCTTGCACGCTCTCATCAAGTTCGCCCTGAGCGCAGTGAGCAGCGGTCAGCTCGGATATCCCGCTTATATCTGAGAATCTGACAGGTCTGTTTTCTAACTTCTCGTAACAGGACGGTATATCGATGTAGCAACCTCCCGTAGGGTTGCCAGCACTATGCCACTGTACATTGCCGTACTTGTTTTTTCCGTATTCAGGCCCGTAAGGGTGATTAGGCCAAAATACAAAACCCTTATCACGCGGCCATATCCATGTAGAGTAACTGTCGTTTAGTCCCTCGGTCTTGTAATTTGTCCGTGTTGGCGCTCCGGGAGCAATTTGTATTACCTCAGTATCATCCCACCATGAACCCGCTTCACTGCCCCGCACAAACGGACAAACAAAAGACTTCGGAAGAAAATTTTCAAAGTAATATATTGCCTGGTCTATATCCCATGGCTCGTCGGGATTCAAATAGTTCCCTGTCTCCTCCATCAGATTAACAGGTTTGTCCCAGTAGGGCAGAAACGGCAGGGACAGCAGCGAAGACTTGGCATTAATTAGACTGATGGAAGCCTTGTGGAGCATTACCGGTACGAAGCCATCGTTATCTTTCTGGTACGCAGTTATTATCCCTGCAATCTGTTTTTCTGCTGCTGCGCAGGCCAGTATCCTTGCGTTTTCACGGCCTGCCTGGCCGATAGCGCCGAGGGAGAAAAGTAAAAAAACAACACAGATAAATATCATAACACAATCAGATTTTTTCATATTTTGTTCCTCATTCTGCAACCGCTGCTCTGCGGTTTTTCCCGTATTTATTATTATGGCAACCTCTAAAAATACTCTTTGTCATTGCGAGTCCGCCGAAGGCGGACGAAGAATCTTGTTTTTGTCCGCTTGGGGATGGCTTACGCCAAAGCAATAATGAAGATTGCTTCGTCGCTTTGCTCCTCGCAATGACATCCCCGCTTTCGTGAGGACAAGTTTTTAAAGGTGTCCTTATATTTTTCATATCGTCTTTTCAATTTTTGAGCCATTCAAGAGACAGGATTGTCAGGTCTTCCAAATCGACATATCCGTCTAAATTAATATCACCCGGCAAATATAACGGTCCGTCAATATATTGATAATTGCGCCAGTCTTCAGGCGGATAAACTTCGCCCCAGTGCAGAGCTAAGTTGGCAAAATCAACAAAATCAATTTTGCCGGATTCGTCAATATCCGCCATATAGCAATAAATGTTTTCATAGGAAGCACAGGTAGACATAAGCCAATTATTGGCAAGATGCATAAGGTCGCGATAGTCCACTCGCCAGTTTTTATCAATATCCCCAACGGGATAGCCGAGCTCCTGTAATTCATACGACGACAATATTTGGCAGGGCGGGTAAGAATCGGTGCAGCCGAGCCAATTTTCGGCAAAGAGAGCAAAATCAATGAAGTTAACTTGTAAATCGTGACTGAGGTTTGCGGGATAATGGAGCGATTGAGTTGTATTACCGCCGCAATCGGCGGAGAGGCAATAGACTGTATCATTAGCATCAGCAATGATAAGTTCGTTATTACCTGCTATGGCAGGAAACGAAAGCCGGCTTTGGCCTTCAAAGCGGGCAAGTTCCAGGCCGTTTGAATCGACGACATAAAGCCTGCCGTCATCGCTTGCGGCATATATCAGGCCGTCAGAATCGGTAGCAACCGTAAAGCCGCCAATCATGCCCAAACGCGTGTTCCATTTGAACGAACCGTCCGGACTGATTGCGCGAAGGAAAGGATTATCGCAGCTTACATAAATTGTGTCATCAGGGCCAAGGGCAGGTGTCGTCCAGACAGTCGATCCGTGATAGCGGGGGTCGTACGGACTCCATACCGTAGCTTGCCATAGCGTCGAGCCGTCGGCGGGATTCAATGCATAAATGTCCCTGTCATACATAGGCGCAATATAAACAGTTCCGTTCTCGCCGATAACCGGAGATGTAAAAATCACGCCGCCGGTATAAGCTGAATTTGCGTCCAGCGGGTCGCAATGAGTGCCGAAATTTTTCGTCCACTTAATCTCGCCGGTATCGCCATCGGCTGCATATAGAATGGTGGACAGTCCGCCGAAATAAATCGTTCCATCGTTGCCTATTGC
>JAQTQF010000064.1:2599-8586 GCA_028712345.1 Phycisphaerae bacterium
CGATTGCAGGTGGAGCAACAACAGGGGCTATCCAGTAGCCGTTGGGCGGAATGTTATAATGCCAAATTTCGGAGCCGTCGGCATCGAGACAATATAAAGTTCCATTGCCGCAGCCGAAATAAATTTTACCGTCCGGCGAAATTGCCGGTGCAGATATGCCGGAGGTAAATGTATCGAAATTCCAGCGGATAGAACCTTCGGGCGAGACGGCAAATAATCTGCCGGCCTCATTGCCGAAATAGATACTGCCGTCCGGCCCTATTGCCGGCGAAGAAAGAATCGTGGAATTGGCATCGAAAACCCAGAGCTGGCTGCCGTTTGCATCAGCCGTGTAAAGTTTGCCGGAGATGCAAAGCAAATGAATGTTTTCGTTCTTGCCGATTACCGGCGTCCCCGCAAGGGGGCTGTCGAGCATAAATTGCCATTTGGCACAGCCGAGCACCGGTCCGGAAGTATCTGAATTTGAAGTATGGCGAAAATCTTTATTCTCCGTCGGCCAGACAGAGTCAACATCATCGCCGAGCGAGTCGGGGTGAATGGTAAAGTTTTCACACGAGCCGATATAAACAGTATTAGAGTCCGGTATGGCAGGTTCAATTTTAATCAGGCATTGAGTTGAGTTTATATCAGGCAAAACCCACGAATACTCACGGGTAACGGCGAAGCGGTTGGCAATCAGTGTCCAGTTTGCCCCTGCATCGGAGCTGAATGAAATCTTCACAAGAGGCTGGGACATATTAAATGCCTGCCATTTTATTTTATGTTCGGCTCCTGCCGTCCATACCTCTGAGCCCGTTGGCGAATCCAGTTTGATTGCGGGGAATTGAACTTCATCGGCGCCGATGTCAATACAAGTACCGGGTGAAATACGGAATTGACCGTCGATGTCTAAGCCGCTCCATTGAGCAATATAATCTGTACCGGCACCGTAACTCGGGTTGCCCGCATTGATACAAGGTGAATCGGGTCTTAGGTGGTAGTCTCGCAAATCGAAGTCAGGATTATTCGGGTCAACAAACAAAGGGTCGGCATCAAAATTTCCTATATTGGGCCATCCGAACGAGCCGCCCTGAACATCTGAATAGGTTATCATATAAGGCGAAGACACAAAATTTGCTGGGCTGTTGAAATAAAAAATACTATTGGTAATAACAGATGAGGACGGCAAACCGCTGACTGCCGGCCGTCCGCTGTTATCGGCTATTGTGCAATTGTAGATATTTGCATTGCCATAAATAGCCGAGGCATTTACGAATGAGTTATTTAGCACAAACATAGAATTGTGAATATTTGCAAGGCCTTCTCCCGTAATATATATTGGCGTGCTGTAATTATGGTAAAAAATGCAACGGCTGACGGTGAGCGGTCTTTCGCTTAAAACAATAGCACCGGGAGGGCTGTCTGAAGCATTCCAGGTGAATACACAGTCGGTCAAATTCAGCTCGGAACGAGCACATACGGCCGGCGAGGAAAAATTGTACTGAAAATAACAGTTTTTAATATTGAGTACACCCTCGTAGTCTGAACATATACTGCCGCAGTCTCCGTTGCCATTTTGAATAGTGAAACCGGAAAGTTCACATATCGTTTCGCAATCGTTGCAGTATGGAAAAAAATAAAAGCAGTTTGTTACAAACCGGCCGTCAATAATTGTCGAATCAACGACGGCAGGGTCGTTTGGGTCGATGCTGCGGATAGTCAAACATTTGTCCACAAAAGTCTCACCGGTATATGTACCTGGCGAGACAATAATCTCATCGCCATCAAAGGCGAAGTCAACGGCGGTCTGGATTGTTGGATATGGGGATGGTACAAACAACTGACTTGAATATGCTGGTATTGTGCTGATGCTAACGATAACAATAAAAAATATAGCATACGATTTGGATGATTTCATTCTCCGCTGTTCTCCTATATATAAGTCCAAAGCCGTTTATTTCGCAGTATCCTCACGATCTGGATGACACGCCTGTACCCGTTTAAGTATATCCACTATTTGCATAAATGCAAGAAAAATGTCTAATAAAAAAACCCTCGACGAATCGAGGGTTTTGGGGATATTTTCTTATGTATTTTTTTCTATTTAAAGCCTTTTGGGCTGTTTTTGCAGTATTTTTCGATGCAGGCCTTTTCGATGTCCACATCGTTTATATTTGCCAATGTACAGAGCCAGGCAAATATATCGGCAAACTCAGACTCCTTTTCCTGACAGGTACTTTCTTCGGAAGCAAGCACGGTAGCCAGTTCGCCGACCTCTTCGGTAAACCACATAAAAGTCTTCGCTGTTCCCCGTTGTTTGTCGCGATGAAGATACTTCTCAGCTATGAGATTCTGGAAATCCTTTATTTCCATCTTGCACAGCAGGAGCTTACTCGGCCATCATTTCAGAAAGTTTTGCCTGTCCGAAAATGTTACGGACACTTTCGGTTACATCTTTACAGACCTTCTCCATTTTCAGGCTGAACGGTTCATTGTTGGTCTGTTCGGCAAGCTGAAGATGGCTGAACATCGGGCCGTCAACCGCTTCGATGATTTCGAGCAGGGTGATGCTCTCTGCCGGTCTGGCAAGGAAGAAACCGCCTCTTGGGCCTCTTTTGCTCCGCAATACATTTGCTCTTACGAGCTGCTGTAATATCTTTAACAGATATTCGAGCGGAATGTTGTATTGCTTGGAAATGCGTGATGCGAGCACTGCGCCTTCCCTGTAATACTGTGCCACATAGCCCACTGCTACCAAGGCATAACCTGTTGATCTGCTGATTTTCATTTTTTGTCCTCCAAAAACAAATTTCTATTCGGATTCGGACACTTTTTGCTTTTTACATAGAAAACAGTACTCTAAATCGGAGGAGCTAAACCAAATAATAGCTATCAGACCTAATATACAATTCAGGTCTCTTTACTATTGTACTATAGTTTGTAATCTGGTGTTCAGAATTTCCAAGAATTTTCTATCCGAAAACAAAAAAACCTTTGTGTCGTGATTATTGCATTAAAAAAGAACAAGTATATCCAAAAACTCTACAAAACAGCCAAGTCGCTACTTTTACCACAACCTATCAGGACTTTCAAGAGTTTTTTTAAAAATAGTAAAAAAATATCATATCCTCTCTTTTCTTGACTTTTTTTTGAATTCAGCTACGATTAGCCTTCTAAAGGATGACATTAAGGAGTAAGGCCAATGGAACAGCTTAAACCAAGGATTAGCGTTTATTATGCTCAGAACACTACGATTGTTACCCTGACCGATGAAAAGCTTCTTGAGGACGAAGACATCAAGGCTTTGGAGGATTCTGTGATGCCTCTGATTGACGGGGCGGTAAATATTGTTATTGATTTCAGCAATGTTCAGTTCCTCTCCAGCGCGGTTCTTGGGCTGCTGATACGGATAAGCAAGAAAGTAAATGAGAACAAAGGTCGGCTGAAACTGTGCTGCATAAACCCCAAGATATTTGAAATCTTCAAAATCACCAGGCTCAATGAGATATTTGACATCCACGACGATGCCAAGAAGGCTCTGCTGTCGCTCAAGTAGCCGATAATAGCGTTCAGCAGTCAATAGTTTTATTTTCCGTAAGGTTATGCGGGTGTTTATTTGAGACGATAATAGTTGCATGACATCGAAAATTTGTACCCATGAAAAACTGGTTTCCAAAGGGATAATATCGGAGCTGAGGAAAATTTGCTCCCGTGTTCTCTGTTGTGCTGATACTCTGGGCTATTCCAGGGATGACCAGTTTGCCGTTCATCTTGCTATGGAAGAAGCTTTTGTTAACGCTGTCAAGCATGGTAATAAGCAGGACCCGCAGAAAGATATTATTGTAGAATATGGTCTTGGGCCTGAAAAAATTGAGATTTGGGTAACGGATCAGGGGGAAGGTTTTAATCCCTCGGACCTTGCGGATCCTCGCAGCAGTGAGAATATTTACAAGACCGGCGGCAGGGGAGTACTGCTGATTAAGTCCTATATGGACAGCGTCGAATACAACAAGACCGGTAATTGTGTTCATATGGTCAAATTCAGCAGCAAATCCGCATAATTTTGATTACTCCTAAAGCTTTAAATTGCTTCTTGCCGATTTTAACCTTACTATTCCCTTTCGCAGTGTGTAGCGGAGTTTTTGAATGCGTAAAAAGATAGTTGTTTTTATCGTTCTGGCATATTTACCTGCTCTTGTGGCAATGTTCGCAGGTTGTGCGGAAGAAGAGTCTTACACTCCTCAAATATCCGGTACAGTTCTCGGTCTTCATCACAGCGGACAGACGGCAAATGTTTACAGACCCGCTGCAATATCATCGTATAAATCACACAGCAGTTATTCGTCCTCCGGCTATACACCTAAATCGAGATACAAGTCCAACTCATCGGCGCCTTATGGCTGGATTCCATCGAGCAGTAATGAAAAAAGATGGAAAGCTGTTGTGATTCATCATTCCGGTACCGATACCGGCAATGTCTCTTCGATAGACGATTACCATCGTAAGAATAACGGCTGGGACGGCATTGGCTACGATTTTGTCATAGGCAACGGATCGGGTTGCGGTAACGGTCAAATAGATCCCACTTTCAGATGGATTGGCCAGAAAGTCGGCGCTCATTGCAAAACTGATAATTCGAATTGGGCAAACAAAGATGCAATCGGAATTTGTTTGATAGGCAATTTTGATTACTCAAGGCCGAGCGGCAGTCAGATGACTTCACTTATGAAACTAATCCGTTTTTTGTCAGACCGGTATAATATTCCTGCCACTCGAATTTACGGCCATAATTCGACACCCGGCCACAGTACAAATACGAACTGCCCGGGCAGAAATCTTTCAATCAGTTATGTGAAAACCAATCTGTAAAACACAGAAGCAGTTATCGGTAAATTTGCCGAAACGAAAAACATCCTGTCATTTCCACTTCAGGCTCTGATATGCAGGCATTCTACGACTTTGTGGGTCCCATAATTTTTCACAAATAACTGTTTTATCGAAATTCAAAGGTTTTTGATTAAACGGGGCTTGTTAATTGACGAAATTAATAATACGGGATTAAAAGGGTGGAAGTGAGATTGGAAAATGAAAACTTTTAATTCAGATTTGAGTTGTGAAATGACAATTGATCAGATAACCGAAATGATGTTCGACAATCTCGATAGTACCGATATCGTATTGGCGGTTCTCGGCAGAAACGGAAGCTGTGTGTCCAACAGGCCGGAGATTTTTACAAAGGTCTTTGCTGACCAGAAGCTTCATGAAAACCTGTGCTGTAAAATCGACGACGGTGCAGAGCCTGTGATATCAAAAGTCGATGATTGTTTAGTTGTCGCTTCTTCGCTTTGTGCAGGCATTAAAAATCTGGGTTATGTAGTAATGCTTCTGCCGGGCTATAGTCCTGAGAAATCGTTTGAATATCTCGATTTTATCGAAATCATAATGAATCAGTTCTCACTGCTTGCAGGAGTAATCGAGGAAAACAGGCAGCTTAGCAATATGGATAGAATATCGCGATGTGGTGATTTAGCGGGCGTTTTAGCCGGGGTAAATTAGTGCCGTCCAATACGCTGTTTTTACAGTGTTCACCATTTTACTCATTTAGGCAACCTCTAAAAACTTGTCCTCACGAAAGCGGGGATGTCATTGTGAGGAGCGAAGCGACGAATCAATCTTCATTATTGTTTTGGCGCAAGCCATCCCTAAGTGGACAAAAAACGAGATTCTTCGTCCGCCTTCGGCGGAGTCAGAATGACAAGTAATATTTTTAGAGACACCCTTTAGTTTTTCTTTTTAAAATTTCTTCTATAATTTTGCCCTGCTTGTGGTTTCGGCCACACCCCAAAAATAGGATAAAAATAGTTCTCTTCTGTGTCTTGTTGTTTTTGATTTTTAATGTATATTTCTTTGTGGTCTCTGTGTTCTCTATGGTTATAATGCTGCTTTGTGTCTCTCTGGCTTATTTATGCGAATACCAATAACAAAATATGGTCTGCCTCAGGTTGTAA
>JAQTQF010000065.1 GCA_028712345.1 Phycisphaerae bacterium
GTTGCGGTAATAGCCGCGATTAAAGGCGAAGTTATCGACCCCCGTCAGGCCGGCATAGATTATCCGAAAATCGAGGTGCCCTCTGATTTTCTCGTCGATGACAATATGATTGAAAAACCACTGAGCGAAAAAGAGGCGAAGAAGGTAAAAGTCCTTCGCGGCTCTACTATCGTCGTTCCGGAAGCGGCAAAAAAACTGCCCGACGATTTAAACGGCAAAGTACTTCTCAAGTGTTCCGACAAAATCACTACCGACCATATTATGCCTGCCGGTGCGTTTTTGAAATACCGCTCCAATGTTCCGCAGTATTCAAAATATGTATTTAACTGCTTCAATGAGCCGGACGAGGACAGCTTCGCGCAAAGAGCGCTTGCGCTTAAAGAAAAAGGCATAGCGGGAATCGTCGTCGCGGGCGAAAGCTACGGTCAGGGTTCATCGCGAGAACACGCCGCGCTTTGCCCGATGTATTTAGGCGTAAAAATGATTATCGCAAAGAGCATCGAGCGAATCCACAAGGCCAATCTTATCAATTTCTGCCTGCTTCCGGCCGAATTTGAAAACCCGGCCGATTATGAAAAGGTAAACGCGCACGATATACTCGAGGTCAAAAATCTCAATGCTGCGATAGAATCTGCGGACAGTATTACCGTAACCGATAAGACAAGCGGATTTGAATTTAAATGCAAATTAAACCTTTCGCCGAGGGACAGAGAAATTCTCCTTGCCGGCGGACTGCTGAATTACACGAAAAAAGAAAACGGTGATTTTAAATGAGAACTTTATTTAAAGAGCAAACTGTTCATATCGAAAAGGTATTTACTCCCGAAGCGGATATTATTCTATATGACGGTAATTGCGAAGATTTCATCACTCAATTGCCGGACAAGTCAATTAAACTCGTAATTACATCTCCACCATATAATGTGGGAAAAATTTATGAACAAACAATCGCCCTTGAGGAATATCTGCAAAGTTTGGAATCTGTAATTTCGGGCTTAGTCAGAGTTCTTGCTGATGACGGCAGTATCTGCTGGCAGGTCGGTAATTATGTGGATAACGGAGAAGTTTTTCCGCTCGACATTTATTTTTACCGGATATTTAAAAAATTCGGACTGAGCCTGAGAAACCGAATAATCTGGTATTTTAATCACGGATTGCACGCCTCGAAACGCTTTTCAGGAAGATATGAAACTATCTTGTGGTTTACAAAAACAGACAATTATACTTTCAATCTCGATGCAGTTAGAGTCCCTTCAAAATATCCGGGCAAAAGACACTTCAAAGGCCCTAAAAAAGGCTTGCCGTCCTGCAATCCAAACGGTAAGAACCCTTCCGATATATGGGAAATAATTTCGCAAGATTGGAAAAAACTGGTTTGGGACATTCCAAATGTCAAAGCCAATCATCCAGAAAAAACCGCACATCCGTGCCAATTTCCTATCGAACTCGTTGAAAGATGCGTTTTGGCGCTAACAAACGAAAATGACAGGGTTTTTGATCCGTTTCTTGGGTCGGGTTCTTCCGTAATTGCAGCAATAATGCACAATCGAAAAGCTCTTGGCTGTGATAAAGAACCGGAATATATTAAATTGACCTGTGATAGAATCAAATCATACCGTAAAGGCAATCTAAAAATCAGGCCGCTTGGCAAACCTGTTTACAAACCAACAGGCAGAGAGAAAGTCTCTATGATACCTGAAGAGTGGTTAAAAACCAAAAAGGAAGGATTGTTCTAATGATAATCGCCGGCAGATACTCATTTAACAAAGGACTTGAAATAATTCAAAGAGACTACAAAAATTTGTTGAAAGAAATATCTTATATCATTGGTACTATAGATGCTGGAAAATGCAAGAAGAAGAAAAGCCTTGAAAAAACCATGCCTGGCAGGTTGCTTTACAGTCCCAAGGATTTAAATTCCGCTTTTAAAAGAGAATTTGAACAGGTCGGGTGGCAAAAACAAAAAGTCAATTGCGAATACTCTAATGCCTTCTATGAGAAAAACTACAAGGCACAATCCATGAACAGCGGCGCTTTTAGGGAGATGGATTTCCTTAAAAACAACCTTGGCGTTGAAGTGCAATTCGGCAAATACGCCTTTATGGTTTATAATGTCTGTGCCAAAATGACAATATTCCATAATTTGGGTTATATAAACGCAGGCGTCGAAATTGTCCCCGTCAAAAAATTTGCAGATGAGATGTCAACAGGGGTCTCTTATTTCGAACAATTCGTCTGGGATTTACAGCACAGAGGCGTTTCAAATATCGACATTCCAGTTTTGATTCTGGGTATAGACAAATCAAAATGAACCAAAAGACCGTAGCGATTTTCGGAACAAGCAAGGCAAAAGAAGGAGACAAGAATTTTGAGTTGGCTCTGGAGTTGGGCAGACTTTGTGCCGAAGCGGGTTTTACAATCGTCAACGGCGGCTACGGCGGAACAATGCTGGCCGCTGCAAAAGGCGTAAAGCAGGCCAGCGGCAGGACTATAGGAATCACCTGCTCGGCCTTCGGCAGAAAGGGGCCTAACGAATTTATCACCGAAGAGGTCCGGACGGAAAACCTTACCCGGCGGCTCGAAAAACTGATAGAACTCGGCGATGCTTATATAGTCCTCCCGGGCGGAACCGGGACATTGCTCGAGCTTGCCGAAATCTGGGAACTGACAAACAAAGGCTTTGTAAATCCGGCAAAACCTATTATACTATTAACTGATTTTTTTGGGCCGTTAGTTGACATTATTGCTGCCGAAGATGCGCCAGGTGCAGGTTTAATCAGCCAGGCAGATACGCCCAGGCAGGTTATTGAAATTTTAAGTAAAATATAAAATAGCGGGATAGCTTTGTAATGAAAAAGACTATATCGGCAATTCTGGTTTTGAGCTTTTCTATAAGCATTGCGTCGGGTGCGATTCTGCCGAGAAAAACTCCCCCTCTACGGGACGGTTTCGTTATCGATGGTGTTGACGGCAAAGTTTCATCACAAGACGAGAAGTGGTTTTTTCAGACCTTTGAGCCGCTTACCGACGACAAAGGAACGCTTGCCGCCGAGGCAAAGGTCGAGTTTCTACCATCGAGCACGCTCGAAAAATTCGCTTCAGTCGCGTCAGGCGAAAATAAAAGTTTCCGCATTTGGGGAAAATTCACGAAATATCAAAATACTAATTACATATACATCACATATTATTTGCCGGTAACCGAACCGAATATTCCGGAACAAGCCGCTGAAGATGCCAACGACCTGAATGAGGAAAAAATCATTCCAGATGATGTATTGGCATTGCTGAGTCCAAAAAGAACGATAAATCTTGCTGAGCTGAAAAAACCGCTGGCAAATGTATCCGACGGTGTGGTAGCTGACAGAACCGGTTTTGTAAGAGAAACTAAAGACGGTTTTTATTTTGACTTCGACGCACTGGGCAGAAACATCGACAAATTGAGTCTGCCGCTTCTCGGCTGCGAGGTCCTTGATATTATGGCCAACCAACAGAAAGCGTCTGCTGACCCTTTGCGATTCAAAATTTCCGCTATCGCTACAAGCTATAAAGACAAAAACTACCTGCTGCTCCAGCGGGCAACAAGAACTTACAGCCACGGTAATTTTGCCAAATAAATAATTATGAAAAAAGATTTACAGAAAATATTGCTCACTGCAGATTCTGCGGATTTCACAAAGAGTTTGTCCGCTCTGCGAAAAAATTCCGGCGGTATCGCAGCTTTTGACGCATTCAGCGCCGAAGGCAAAAAGGCTGCCCAAATCATCCGCGATGTAACCAAACAAGGCGATAAAGCTGTCAGCAGATATACGCAGGCCTTCGACAAGGTTCGACTAACTCCAGCACAATTCAAAATAAGCGCCGGGGAACTTAAAGCGGCACACAAAAATATCGATAAAAAACTTCTCGCCTCAATCCGTCAGGCAATAGCAAATGTAAAAAAGTATCAGCAGAATATATTTATCGGCAAAAACAAATCTTTCGGCAGTACCGGCATAAAATATTCACCGATAAACCGTATTGGTATTTGCATCCCCGGCGCCTCTGCCCCCCTGCCCTCGACAGTGATTATGACCGCTGTTCCCGCTCAAGTTGCAGGCGTTAAGGAAATAGCCGTTATTTCACCGCCCCGGTACAACGATAGCATACATCCGACTATTTTAGCCGCTTGCTATGAACTTGGAATTACAGAAGTTTATCGTATCGGCGGTGTACAGGCCATAGCAGCAATCAGTGCAGGCACAAAAACAATCAAAGCTGTCGATATGATTGCAGGCCCCGGAAATCAGTGGGTCTCGACAGCAAAGAAAATGGTTTACGGAAAAGTTAAAATTGACTCCATTGCGGGACCGAGTGAAGTTTTGATAATCGCAGATAAAAACAGCAATCCCGCCTATTTAGCCGCTGATATGCTCAGTCAGGCCGAACATTCGCCGGGAAGTGCGCTGCTTTTTACTGATTCAAAAAAACTGGCCAAAAAAGTCCTCGGCGAAATTGAAAAACAAGTCATCCATCTGCCTCGCTGCCGCCAAACAATACAGTGTTTGAAACGATACAGCGCTGTTGTAACATTTAAGAATCTTCAGCAGTGTATAGAATGGGCGAATGAATTTGCTACAGAACATCTTGAAATTCAGTGCGGGAAAAACAGCAGAAAAGTCGCAGGCAAAATTGTAAATGCCGGTGCGATATTCATCAGCGAATACTCTCCCGTGGCCGTCGGCGACTATTTTGCCGGCCCAAGTCATACTCTGCCGACAGGAGGCTGTGCAAGGTTTTCAAGTGCATTGACAAGCAATGACTTTATAAAATCCACAAGCATTATCGAGTACAAAAAGGATATGCTCAAAAATAGCGCAGATGACATTGTTCGGCTCGCTGATGCTGAAGGCCTTGGCGCTCACGCCAATAGCGTAAAAATAAGATTTCATCAAAAAGCAGGACAGAAGACTGATTAAAAATGCTCGAAAGAATCAATAGAGCTTATAAGCAGATTGCAAGGGCAAACCAGGTCCTCGGCCGAAGAATAAATGTGATGGAAGTTTGCGGTACGCACACGGCAAGCATTTTTCGCGCCGGCCTTCGGGACGCTCTGCCGGACTGCCTCAAACTGCTCAGCGGCCCCGGCTGTCCCCTCTGCGTTACCGAGCAGGGTTATATTGACGCTGTTCTTTCGCTTGCCGAAAGAAACGACATAATCATCGCCGTCTGCAATGATATGATTCGCATCCCAGGCAAAAGCGGCTCGCTTGAACAAAAAATCGAAAAGGGCAATGTAAAAACTATTTCGGCTGCGAATGATGTTTTGAACATAGCTAAACAAATGCCTGATAAGAAAGTTTTTTTCGCCGCTATAGGGTTTGAGAATGCTGCTATTGAAACTGCCGCTCTTGCTAACGAGACAATGAATTGGGGAATTAAAAATCTTTTCATCTTCAGCAGCCACAAACTTCTTGCCCCGGCGATGGAAAAACTGCTGACCGAAAAAAACCCCAACATTGATGCCTTTATCTGCCCAGGCCATATCAGCGTTATAACAGGCTCTGATGCCTATAAACCAATAATCGAAAAATTTAAAAAGCCCTGCGTAATTTCCGGTTTTGAGCCGATGCAGATTATTGTCGCCATTTCCGAAATCTGCCGTCAGCTCGCCGATGGCGAATCAGATATCGTTTCTTTTTACGATTCAGTTGTAACACCGCAAGGCGATGAAATCGCTCAAAAAACAATAAACGAAAATTTCGACATCGTTGACGGCTGCTGGCAAGGTCTTGGCAAAATTGCCAGGAGTACACTTAAACTCAAAGAAAAGTTCAGCTCTCTCGATGCTGAAAAACAACTCGGCATCCAGATTACAGCCCGGCAGGATATTACCGGCTGCCGCGGCAACGAGGTGCTTTGCGGCCTGATTGACCCGGTCGAATGCAGCCTGTTTGCAAATCCCTGTACACCTGACACCCCCCTCGGCCCCTGTATGGCCGACAGTCACGGCGCTTGTGCCGCCTGCTACAAATATAACAACAGAAAAAGGCAAAACTATTGATAACCGAAAAAATGAAAAAACCGGAGTAAGCTTAAATGGATTCTTTTAACTATAAAAACGGAAAGTTGTTCGCCGAAGATGTTGACCTCGCGAAAATCGCCGCCTCCGTCGGCACGCCGGTCTATATTTACAGCAAAGCAACTATTCTTGACCACTTCGAAAAAACAAAAAAAGCCTATTCAAAACTCGATACGACAATCTGCTATTCAATCAAGGCCTGCGGCAACATAAATATCTTAAAAATCCTCGCCGAAGCCGGAAGCGGCTTTGACATCGTCAGCGGCGGCGAGCTTTTTCGCGCGCAACAGGCCGGAGCCGATATTAAAAAAACCGTTTACGCAGGCGTCGGCAAAACTGATACCGAAATAATCTCCGCCCTTAAAGCAGGCATAGGCTATTTCAATATCGAATCCGAAGCCGAGCTTGAACATATAATCAGGCTTGCCGAGCAGACCGGAACAAAAGCAAAGGCCGCCCTTCGCGTCAATCCCGATGTTGACCCTAAAACTCACGCTCACATAACCACCGGCACGAAAGAAACAAAATTCGGCGTTGATATCGAGCGTGCCCAGAAAGTTTTCGAGCGATACGCAAATAACAGCTTCGTAAATCTTTGCGCAATCCATGTTCACCTCGGCTCAGGCGGAAAAACAATCGACCCTTATTGCCAGGCCGTCAAAAAAATACTGCCGCTCATCGATGCCCTTCGCAAAAAAGGTTATAGAATCGAAGCCCTTGACCTTGGCGGCGGCTACGGCGCAGATTACCGGACAGACTCGGCCCCGACAGCCGCAGATTACGCCGAAGGCATCGTCCCTCTGCTAATAGATAAAAACCTGAAACTGATACTTGAGCCGGGAAAAAGTATCGTCGCAAACGCCGGAATACTCCTGACAAAAGTTCTGTTCCTCAAACAAGGCGGCAGCAAAAAATTCGTTATCGTCGATGCCGGTATGAACGACCTTATCCGCCCCTGCCTTTACGATGCGTTTCATTTTATCTGGCCGGCAAAAGTCAAAGAGCAATTTACTCATTTAAAACGAACCGACAAGCTCGACATCAAAGGCCTCGAATTTGTTGATGTTGTCGGCCCGATTTGCGAAGGTGCTGATTTTTTCGCCAAAGACCGCGCCCTTCCGCCAGTCGAGCGCGGCGATTTAATCTCCATCTTCACGGCAGGAGCCTACGGCTATACGATGGCGAGCAATTACAACGCCCGCCCCCTGCCCGCCGAGGTTCTCGTTGACGGCGATAATTTCAAAATCATCCGCAAACGACAAACTTACGAAGATATGATTTCGCTGGAAAAATAATATCCACACCAATAAGAAAAACATCCCTTTATAGTTATCTTTTTGTGTGTTAATTTGCGCAAACTTTAACGATTACACAGAATTTAATGGCAGTCTAATAATAAAAATCTGTGTTTCCAATGCTGAAAAGGGGTAAAATTTTGCCTGCTGTCCGATAAATCTTAAAGTTTTTTGCCTCTAAAGGCCGAAATTTTAGATATAGGACTTTTCTAAATTTGTGTTTGTATCTTTGTTTTTAGTCCTGAAAACGCGATTTTTAACAGAATAAGGGATTATCTGATGAGAACGATTGCTGTAATTAACCAGAAAGGCGGATGCGGAAAGACTACTGTTTCTATAAATCTTGCCAGTGCCTTGGCCGCGGAAAATAAAAGAACTCTGCTGATTGATATGGACCCGCAGGGTCATTGCGCCGTCGGGCTGGCTGTGCCGGAAGAGCAAATCGAGCAGAGCCTTTACGATGTGCTGCTCAGCTCCCGCCGAGGCGACAAAATCAAGCTGACCGAAATCCTGTGGGAAATAGGCGACAATTTCGAGCTCGCCCCGGCAAGTATCGACCTGGCGGCATTCGAACAGCAGACAAACGGAATCGTCGACCGTGAAAACTGTCTCAAAGATATTCTCACAACAATTGAAACAGAATTTGATTATGTGGTTATCGATTGTCCTCCTGCGGTAGGCCTGCTGACCTTCAACGCACTGCGTGCAGCAACGGATGTTATCGTGCCGGTGGAAACAGGATATTTTTCGCTCCACGGCCTGAGCAGACAGCTCGACACCTTGAGTATTTTGTGCAAACAGTGCTCTCAGCAAATCGATGTAATGGTGCTGGCCAGTATGTACGACATAAGAACAAAGATGGGCAGAGAAATTCTTGCCGAGCTGAGAAAACACTTCTCCGGCAGAATGTTCAAAACCGTCGTCAACTTCAATACCAAACTGAAAGAGGCGGAAAGTCTTGGCCAGCCTATTTGTGAATACGACCCAGCAAGCAGGGGGCATAAGGATTTTCAGAATCTCGCTCAGGAACTGGTTGCCGGCGACACAAGGGTCGAGCAGAAGCAGATTGTAAATTCGCTTCGCAAAATTGAGGTTTTGCAGCAGCAGCCTCCTGTAAGGCCTCCGCAGGCTCGAAAGGAGGTAATCGAGACTTT
>JAQTQF010000066.1 GCA_028712345.1 Phycisphaerae bacterium
TCCGATCTGTTTAGAAAAATGCAGTTCTCCTGTAACCGAAGAAAATATTAATAAAGTTGTTGCCAAAGGCAAAGAAATATTGGCATAAGAAAAAATGACCCCAAAAACAGTAACAATATTATTTTTTGTATTAGCGGCGATAATCTCCGGCTGTAAGGATAACGCAACATCTATACCTGTCGACCAGATAAAAAATAATCCTATTGAAGCAAATAAGAGTAGTGAAGAAAATAATCCTGTCGATACTGATGTAAAGCCTGACGAAGGCTATTCGACTGTAATTGCGTATTATTTTCATCGGACTATTCGATGTCCCGGCTGTCTGGAAATTGAAGCAGCCGCACAGCGGGTCATTGAAACCAGATTTGAAAATCAGATCGCAAATGAGAAGTTGATGTGGATACCCTTAAATCTGGATGAGCCGGGCAGCGAGGAGTTTGAAAAAGAATTCGATGTTTCTGTAAGTACTCTGGTTATTGCTAAAGTGCAGGACGGCAATCATACAAACTATAAAAAACTTGAAAAGGTATGGGATTTCATCGGTGATCCTGTGAAATTTGATGAATACGTGCAAACCGAGGTAAAAGAATTTCTGAATGAATAATTTGAATATTGAAATGTTAATGCAGTGTCCCTGTAGCGGCGATGGCGGCGCTAATCCGTTATTACTACTTGCCGTATTTGCAGGAGCATGGCTTTTGTTTAACTGGATTAGAACTTTAATGAAATCTAAAGGAGTCTCATTTATGAATAAGGCAGGAAAAATAATCATTGTTGTCGTGCTTATTGTAATCGTTGGCTTTGTGATTGCGATTAAACAGCAAGGAAAGAATTCAGCTTCAAAGCCTGTCGCGATGGCAAATTCAAACCCGAATGCAACGACAGACAGCCAGCTGCAGAATTTAGAAAATCCAACATCAACAGAAACAGCGGTCAAATTGCCTCACCTTATTGATTTAGGTGCGGGCAAATGCATCCCCTGCAAGATGATGAAGCCCATCCTTGACGAACTGAAGCAGGATTACAAAGAACAGTTTAAGGTAACATTTATCGATGTGTGGGAAAATCCGGATGAAGCCAAAAAATACAAAATAAATATCATCCCCACACAGATATTCTTCGATGCCTTCGGCAAGGAGCTATTCAGACATGAAGGGTTCTATTCCAAAGAGGATATTCTTGGCAAATGGAAAGAGCTGGGTATAACCTTTGAAAAAACAACAAGCAGCGTGCCTGTTTTCGAAAGGTATGTGCATAAGCCGGCTATAACAGACTCCCGTCCCAAAGAGCGGATTTGTTACATGTGTGACGGCGATATTAATCCCAAAACCCTGGTAACCGTGAAAACAGAGAAAGGCGATGTACGTCTTTGCAGCCCACACTGCTATTTCATCATGTATTCATGTTTGACTGAAGACAAAACAAATTTTGAGTCAAAAGTATCAGTTACTGACTTCTCATCCGGCAAATCGATACCTTTATCAGACGCCAGTTTTTTGGTTAGGACAGACCAACAGGGGCGTCCCGTCATTCAGGCTTACGTAGATGCTGAAATCGCCAAGCAGGAACAACAAGCCTCTGGAGGAAATCTGCTTGCTTACAATGCCCTTAAACAGAATGAATTGTCTCATCGTTGCGGCTTCTGTGATCGTGCCTGTTATCCGCAGGATGCTGCAGAGGTAGTTGTTGAAGGCGGTATTCGGACATGGGGGTGCTGCAGTCACTGTGCTTTGGGAGTAGCGGCACGAACTGGAAAGGATATAGAGGTTCATGAAAAAGACCGTCTGACTGGAGAGCCGGTTGTAGTCAAGACGCTAAATGGTTCTGTCGCCTCACTGGAGCCGTCCGCTGCCGTGGCCTGGTTTGGTCAGCGTCAAAAAGCGGACGGGACATGGGCTTCGGCGGGCTGCTTCCATCAGGGGTTTTTTGCCAATGCTGACAACCTGAAAAAATGGGTTCTTGAATATAATCCGCGGGAAACAGGCAAACTTATCAGCATTCATCAGGCACTGGCGGACAAAATGAAACTGTCTCCCGAACAAATCCAGAAGGCCTGCAAAATCGGCGAATGTTCACCAAAATAATGTCAGAAAGGACAAACAAAATGAGATATAAATTGATATTTTTGCTTTTAGTTTTTTTCGGGGCTATGTTTTGCTATGCTGAAATTGGCGATGGACAAACCCAAACTGTGGAACAGCTCTATCCAAATCTTGCGGCAGGTGTGTTAACTTACGCCAAGGTAGACACTCTGAAGAACGGAGTATTATTCAAAACATCGGATATTCAGATCACTCAGTCTGATATTGATGCAGCCATATCAAAACAACCACAACAGTTTCAACAGGAACTTAGGAAGAATGCATTCTTTATCCTCGAACAGGAAGCAACCGGAAAACTGCTTATTAAACTCGCAAAAGGAAAACTTTCTAAAGATGTTAATTCAATAGATGATAACCAACTTGTGCAGGCTTTCTTTAAAGAGTTGACAAAAGATGTTAAGGTCACGGAGCAAGATGTAGAAATATTCTATAAAGAAAATGAAAGTGTTTTCTGCGGCACGCCCCTTGAGAGTGTTCGGAAACAAATCGAATCCTATGTCTTGCAGGATAAACAGCAACGCTTTGTTGACCAATATATACAAACACTCGGCCAGAAGATAGAAATTACCGTATCGGATTTATGGACTAAGCAGCAGGCTGTGAATGCAAAAGATAATCCTCTCGACAAAGCAAGAACCGCAGGCAAGCCAACTCTCGCAATCTTTAGTGCCGCAAGCTGCTGCGGACCGGATAAAATGATTCCTGTTCAAGAAGCTCTCATTAAAAAATACAACAGTAAAATCAATATCGTTTATATCGAGCCAAGAAAAGAGCAGATTTTGGCCGCACGTTATGGTATCCGCTCCATCCCTTCTCAGCTCATATTCGACAGCAAGGGAAAAGAGCATTTCCGTCACAGCGGTTTTTTTTCAGAGCAGGATATAATTGGTAAGTTAAATGAGTTGGGAGTTCAATAATATGCAGGAATTATTTACGCAGTTAACTCGTGCAGTTGAAAGTACATGGTTTATTGCTGTTGCGGCTTCATTTGTATGGGGAATACTGAGTATCTTACTCAGTCCCTGTCATCTTGCCAGTATCCCTCTTATTGTCGGTTTTATTGATGAACAGGGCAGGATTTCCACCAAACGAGCGTTCTGGATATCTACATTGTTCGCTGTTGGTATCCTTATAACCATAGGAGCTATCGGGGCAATTACTGCAGCTGCAGGCAGAATGATGGGAGATGTGGGTAAATACGGAAACTATTTTGTGGCATTGATATTCTTTGTGGTCGGCTTACATTTACTTGAGGTGATTCCCAATCCTTTTTCCGGTCCCGGACATGTGGGCATGAAGCGAAAAGGAATGCTCGCGGCATTGATTCTTGGTCTTGTCTTTGGTGTCGCTCTGGGCCCCTGCACCTTCGCCTATATGGCTCCTATGTTAGGAGTTACCTTTAAACTGGCCTCGACGAATCTGGCCTACGGTATTTTGCTTCTCCTTGTTTATGGAATTGGCCATTGTTCGGTGATTGTCTTTGCTGGAACTTTTACTGAGGTCGTTCAGAGGTATATGAACTGGAATGAAAAATCCAAAGGCGCAGTGATTTTGAAAAAAATCTGCGGCGTGCTGGTAATCTTGGGCGGCATTTGGCTGATTTATACAGCCCCATAAACGATTTTAAGGAGTTCTTATGTCAATCGAAGATAAAGAAACAAAGAAAGGATTTTTCGCCAAGCTCTGCGAATTCTTCAATGGATTTGAAGGTTCCGGCTGTGCATGCAATTGCCTGAAGACGGTATGGGAAAAATATGCCAAGGAAAAAGCAGAGAATAATAGTCAAAGTAAAAGTGAATCCAATGAACACTAACTCTCGGCAATACATAGAGTTAAGGAAACAATGTATTGGGTCGTTGCAGAAATATTTAAAATAATTTGACAAGAAAATTTTTTTGTATATAATACTTCGTTATATGGCGAATTATAGGAGATATATAGTTGATGCTTGAAGTACTGAATATTACGAAAGCTCTGTCAGATGAAAACCGGGTTCGGGCATTGATGATGCTGGCTGGTGGTGAACTTTGTGTTTGCCAGATCATTGAGATGCTTGGATTGGCTCCATCAACAGTATCAAAACACATGTCTATACTGCGGCAGGCTGGGCTGGTAGAGACACGCAAGGAAAGTCGGTGGATTTACTATCGACTGGCTGACAGGAACGTTCCAAAAGCATGTGAAATACTTAATTGGCTCCAAAAACATCTAAAGAATGACAAAAAGATTTTAGACGATGCCAAACAATTGCGGAAAATGCAAAAGATGAGCAAAGATGAGCTTTGTGAATGCTATAGGAGTGGAAAAGGAAAGATATGAAAGCAATGGTAGAGATTGACGCCGGCGTATGCGGTTTCAAGACAACGGCACGCGTTAAGAGTGATGATAGTCAGAGTGTAACTTTCGACATTCGTTCAAACTGCGACAAAATTGCTAAATTGGCCAAAGCAATTGGAGAAAAAGACTCTATCGATGCCTATCAGGAAATCAATCCTGGTGGGCCTGCCGTGATTATGACTGCTGCACAAGAAGTTCTCACGGGTTGTTGTGCAGGATGTGCGGTGCCAGTTGGGTTGTTTAAAGCAATGCAGGTTGCCGCAGGTTTAGCTTTGCCGAAAGATATAACCATCAAGCTTGGAAAGGAAGCTTAAAATATGGCAGACAAATTAAAAGTTCTTTTTTTATGTACCGGCAACTCCTGTCGCAGTCAAATGGCTGAGGGCTGGGCGAGACGTCTAAAGAGCGATAGCATTGAGCCGTACTCGGCTGGTATTGAAACACATGGCTTAAATCCCAATGCTGTAAAGGTCATGGCTGAGGCCGGAGTTGATATTTCGGGCCACCATTCCAAGCACCTTGATGAACTCAAAGATGTTGATTTCGATTACGTCGTAACCGTTTGTGATAACGCCCACGAAAGTTGCCCGATGTTCCCGCGCAAGACCAAAGTGGTGCATGTCGGTTTTGACGATCCGCCCAGACTGGCGAAAAAAGCAAAAACCCAAGAAGAAGCGTTGAATATTTACCGTCGTGTTCGTGATGAAATAAAAGTGCTTATCGAGAAGTTACCGGAATATCTGAAAAAGAATCAAAAATGACCAATTTGAACAAAAATCAGGTTCGGGAAATTGTTAAAGACCTTGAAAACAGCATCATCCGTCCGGAGTGTTTAACATGTGACTGCTTTCAGGGGCTTTTGACTCAGATGGAACTGGACTGCCCGGAAGATGTCCGCGACCTGACCAGCCGTCTCAAGACCCCGACCGAGAAGATGCACGGTTGTCTGGGCTGCGACCCTTGTCCGCCTGGCACACTATTCGCTCAATATCTCAAATCAAAAAACAATCATAGTAAGGATAACATTGATATTAAGGAGTCGATAGCAATGGAAACAGAAAAAAAGAAGAAGGGTTTTTTCGCAACAATATGGGAGTCTATGACAAAGACTGGCGGATGCTGCGGAGGCGGTGGAAACTGTTGTGGCCCATCTGATACCGAAGATAATAAAACCTCAGAAAAAGAGAATTGCAATGACAAAGAATGTAAGTAATAAAGCTGCCAAATACAGGGAAATAGCGGTACTCAGTATCGTCCCCTGCGCTGTCGGCATTTTAATTATAGTCAGTTGGGCACTGGCCCATTGGGAAATTGGTACATACCTTTTGAATGCGGGATTGGCGCTCTTTGCTACTCTTTTCGGCGGTTATCTTCGATTCGTCGCAGGCTTTAAAGATATTTTTAACCGAAAAATAACCGTTAATGTATTCGTAACTGTCGCTCTTATCGCCACAATTGCAATTGGTGAGTTCAGGGCGGCGGCAGTCATCGTATTCATTATGGCGGTAGCTGGCGCACTTGAGTCCTATACGCTCGATAAAACTCGAAGGAGCATCAGAAACCTGTTAGACCTTACTCCTAAAACGGCAACAGTCCGCCGCGGTGAAGTAGAAGTTACCATGCCTGTCAGTGAGATCGGGATAGGTGATATTGTGATTGTCAGACCCGGGGGCAGAATCCCTGTCGATGGAATAGTAATAGCGGGTCAAAGCAGCGTAAATCAGGCCCCGATTACCGGCGAATCCATGCCTGTCGAAAAATTTAAGGGCAGCGAAGTATTTGGCGGAACTCTTAACGAGACAGGCCGGCTTGAAATAGAAACTACCAAGGTTGGCAGTGATACCACATTGGCCAGAATCGTTCACCTTGTGGAGCAGGCTCAGGGGACAAAAGCCCCCATCCAAAATCTCGCCGACCATTTTACAGCGTGGTTTTTGCCTACTGTGATCGTACTGGCGATAATAGCCTTTCTGGCAACCGGCAATGTAAAAATTGCTGTCGCGGTTCTTCTGGTAGCCTGCCCATGTGCCTTTGCCATTGCCACACCAACAGCGGTAACTGCCGGTATATCTAATATGGCCCGGCATTTGGTTCTTATCAAAGGAGGGGTATTCCTCGAACTGGCTCAAAAATTGGATGTGCTCCTTGTAGATAAAACCGGCACATTTACCTTTGGAAGACCAAAGGTGGTCGATATTGTTTCTTTTAACGGCATCCCTGAAGAAGAAGTTCTGAGTTTGGCCGCGATAGCCGAGAAATATTCAGAGCATCCGCTGGCAAGGTCGGTCATGGCTCGTGCAAAAGAGTGCGGCATTGACGTTCCAGATCCCAAAGAATTTAATATTGAAGTTGGAATGGGCGTTACTGCCCGGTTGGATAGCAAGGAGATATTGGTTGGCAAAAATAAATTTTTGCGGGATAAAGGTGTTTGCATTGCCGAATACATTGATTACGCAATTTCAGAGCAAACCGAGCAAGGCCGAACAACCATTCTTGTAGCTAATAATATGAAACCGGTCGGCTTGATCGCCATTGCAGACGAGATTCGCCCTCAAACCTCGCTCGCTATCACAGCCTTGAAAGCGATGGGCATTAAAAAAATCATAATGCTTACCGGAGACAATCATAAGGTTGCTAAATCCGTCGCAGAAGAAATCGGAGTCGATGATTTTAAAGCCGAGCTTCTGCCGGAACAAAAACTGCAATTTGTCGAAAAGCTGCAAAAAGAGGGAAATGTCGTCGGGATGATCGGCGATGGCATCAATGACGCTCCTGCATTGGCTTTGGCTGATGTTGGTATCGCAATGGGCGCAGCCGGAACGGATGTGGCTGTTGAAACAGCCGATGTAACTTTGATGAATGATGACCTGTCGCGGGTCGTAAACTTTATGAATATGTCGAGGAAGGTTTTGTTTCGTATCAAGCTAAATATTTTCTTTTCTATGTTCTACAATGTCATTGGTTTTATTCTTGCTGGCTTTGGGATGCTTACTCCTGTTTTAGCGGTTGTGTTTCAGGAAATCGGTTGTATTACGGTGGTCTTTAGTTCGACACTGCTGTTGTGGGCAAAGACTGATTCGATGCTAAAAAACAACGGCAATGTTGGTCTTACTGCTGTTGGACGGGCTGTTGAGAATGCCAGGAAAGATAATATTTCACAGTGTGCATAAATGTTTAAAACAATAAAATAACTCAAAGGAAAACGTTATGGAAACGACAAAATCTGAAAATTGCGGCCCGGGATGTGATTGCAGCAAACCTTCGGGAAACAAAAAACTAAAAGCTGTAATTTGTATTATTGTATTGGTGGCAGTAGGCGGTATTTTTGCCTATAAGGCAAAGAATGGAAAACAAGCCGCCCCGATGAATACAGCAACTGTTTTTGCCGCCCCCGTTGTAAGTGAGGAAAGTGAAAAGAAACCGGATGCTTCGACTATCGACAAACAGGAACCTGTAGTCAAACCAATCGAGGACAATAAAAAAGTGGGCGAGTTTCTTGATTCACTTGCAACGCTTAACAAAGTAGCAATAGATAAGGATGCTGTATTTGTCTTTATTCACGCCAAAGGAACCGATACGGTAGATAAGGAAACTATGGCCGCAATTGCGTCTGCTGAGAAAAAAATAGAAGCAACAGGTGCAAAGCTTGGCTTATATACTTTACAATCCAGTTCACCTGAATATGCCAATCTTGCTGCTCAATTGACTTTGCCGAGTATGCTGGTAATGAGCAAGGGTCGTGGTATGGGGGCTGTGTCCGGAGAAATAACAGAAACGAAAATTCTGCAGGCTTATGTCGCTTCCTCAAGTGCAGGCTGTGGTCCTTCTGGTTGTGGCCCCTCATCTTCAGGATGTGGCCCAACACCCATAGGACCGGTAAGACAATAAGGATAACAATAATGCTCGAATCTATTACAAATACATTGCAGCAAGTTGCCTCTCAACCGTTAGGACTTGTTTTTGCCCTTGTTCTTGGAACGGTCAGTGCTGCTACCAGTGCCTGTTGTACGCTTCCGGCGTTAGGGATACTGGTCGGCT
>JAQTQF010000067.1 GCA_028712345.1 Phycisphaerae bacterium
AGACGGTACCGGATACCTCGACAATCTGACCGTCACGAAATTTCAAAGCCATAGCCGTTTTGTCGCCGTGGCTTAAATTAAATCCCGGTACGGCAGAATCAACAGGAAAAAATCTGACGGCCTTTACTGAAATATCCACAACCTGGGCTGGGATATTTACGATTTCCGGAGCGGCAGCGGGCGGATAAACAACCCTGAAATACTGTCGTCTCTGAACTTGCCTTCTGTCCGCTTCTCTGCGACCCACATCGGCACGGTCAGGCGTCCTCCGCTCACCCTCCCTTCTATCTGATTGTCGTCTATCCGGACCAAACCAACTCATAGAAGCCTCTTTCTGTTTTTAGGAATTTTATAGGCGTCGTTTCGATTTTACAAGTATAAAAATCTGCCGCAATATACTTTTAACAATCCTCACAGGCGAAAAAATAAGCGGTATCTGCTGGGCCGCAATAATCTCAGTAGCGGGCTCGGCAGGCAGAGAATCGCCGAGAATCTCTATATTCTGTTTATCTGTACAGCCGAAACCTATTTTCGCGGCGGTTCTAATTAAAGGCAACCCCTGCGGCGAAATACCCATTAAATCGCAGCAGGTTATCTCGGCGGCCATAGGGTCTGTCGAAGCGACCAGCCAGCCGAGCTTTTTCGGATTTCCTCTTATCGGGCCGGGACCATCCATCATAACAACGGCATCAACAATCGTCAGGATAGGACTGGTGAGTTTGTAAACATCTATAAGCATCGTGCAAAAATCGTCGAAACTCGCGCCTTTTCTGTAATGCCAGATTGCTTTTGCTTTTCCGCTGACAGTACCGAACATATTTTTTACCGCGATTGTCGCGACAATCTGCTGATGAGTTTTCAGTTTAGGCAGATTTATAATTTTATCGGCGTCAAGTGCGACAGAGCTGATTCCTATTTTTGCCCCGGAGTGTTCGAGCCTGCGATTTACAGGCCTATCGAGCTGTCTGATTGCAACGCCGAGTTTTTTCAATGGCTCGGTAATTCCCAAAGCATCAGCACAAGACGCTGCATTTGCCCATGCGGACGAATCGCCGACAAACGGCCTGGCGCCGAAATCGAGCAGTATTTTCGCAAGTTCAATAATAACGACCGGATTGGTCTGAGCGGGGCATTCGGCAGGACGGGGAGCTATCATATTAGGCTTAATAAGAACCTTATCGCCTTTGCTTATAAAATGCCCCAACCCGCCAAGAAGCTCAAAATGCCTTAGCAAACAGGCATTTACCCGAAGGCTGTCGTAATCGGAACATTTTGTAAGCGATACTTTTTCCATACAAATTTGCATAATTCTACCTTTATTTGTCGTTTATTCAACTTGTTCTTTTGGGGGGACTGAATTACAATATATTATAAGCCATTGCACAATTGTCATTCCCGCGAAAGCGGGAATCCAGTTTTTGAATTTTGGTTATTTCAATTTTTTCGTGTCTTCGTGCCTTTGTGGCTAAAATAAACTATGAAAAATCTTCTAAAAAAACTGATTGAAGCAAAATCAACGCCCGATGTGGGCGAAATCGAATGCGCAAAAGTACTTGCGGATTTCTTCGCATCTGCCGGCATAGAATCTAATGTCGAAATATGGGACAAAACAAGAGCCAACATCACCGCAACAGTTAAATCCAGCAGCGAGAAACCCGCCCTGTTATTCGTAAGCCATCTTGATGTCGTGCCGGCAGGCAAACAAAGCTGGCAATCCGACCCGTTCGAGGCGGCAGAGCGGGATAGAAAAATCTTCGGCAGAGGCGCCTGCGATATGAAAAGCGGTATGGCTTCGGTCGCAGCGGCCATGGCTGAAATAAAAAAATCAGTCGTTAATTTAAAATCTGATATTATCTTCTCCGCAACCGCAGGCGAAGAAACCGACAGTATCGGAATTAAAAAATTTCTCGAATCCTTTGACGGCAAAGAAAATAATCTATGCGGCGCAATCGTTCCCGAGCCGACCGATTTTAAACTTATCACCGCTCATCGCGGGCTTTTATGGCTTGAGATTACGACGAAAGGCAAAACCGCTCACGGGTCTATGCCGCATCTGGGGATAAACGCTATCGAATCGATGAGAGTTTTTCTGGACGAACTTGAACATTACGATATAACCGGCGTAAAGGATAAACTCCTCGGCACAGGCTCAATGAGCATCAATAAAATCAGGGGCGGCAATGCAACAAATGTAATACCCGACAAATGCACCGTTCAACTCGATATCAGGACAATTCCCGAACATAATCACAGTCAAATCCAGAATGATATCGAGGCAATTTTTGCGAAAATATCACAGAGGAAAAAAGATTTCAGTGCCGCTATTGAAGTAATCAGAAGCGTAGAGGCCCTTAAAACAAATTCAGATTGTGCTTTTGTTAATGACCTGAAAAAAATCACGGGCAACACTGAAACTGCTGCCGCTCAGTTTACAACTGACGCACCATTTATCGCGGAATTGAATATCCCTGTGGTTATTTTCGGCCCCGGCAAACCGGATATCTGCCACAAACCAGACGAATACATAGAAATCCAAGATTTACAAAAAGCCGTGGAATTTTATAAAAATATCATCCTGCATTTTGCCTGCTGAAACTGCGCAAAAAGTAACCCCGACTGAAACAATCGGGGTTAAATATTTCATAAAATAGTTTCGGCCCTCAGGCCGAATCCATAACTCAAAACTCAGCACTAAAAACTCAAAACTATTTTTACTCTTCCATTACCTGTTTGTTCTTTGCGTACTGAGCGACAATCTGCTGCTGGACATTGGACGGGACAACCTCATAATGACTGAGCGTCATAGAATAGCTGCCCTGACCGCCAGTAACGCTTTTAAGCTGGCTATCGTAGTTTGCGATTTCACTCAGCGGCACCTGTGCCTTAATCGTTATCATATTTCCCGGCAGCATATCCTGACCCTGCACTCGGCCCCGTTTGCTGGACAAATCGCCGGCTATATCACCTACATAATCGGCAGGTATGGTAATCTCGATATTAACAATCGGCTCAAGCAGGCCGGGCTTTGCCTTGCTGACGGCATCAATAAAAGCGCCTTTGCCCGCTGCACGGAATGCAACTTCTTTCGAGTCAACCGGATGATGTTTGCCATCATAAACTGAAACTTTCACATCCTGCATCGGAAAGCCGGCAACAACGCCTCTTTCCATAACATCATTGATGCCCTTTGTAATCGGCGCCTCGAATTGGCCCGGTATCGAGCCGCCGAAAATATCCCAGCCAAACTGCATCGGAGGCTCCGAGCCTCTCTCGGCAGGTTCAACCCTGAGATAAACTTCGCCGAACTGGCCCGCACCGCCGGTCTGTTTTTTGTGTTTGTAATGGCCGTCCGCCTTTGCGGTAATCGTTTCACGATACGGGATTTTCGGAGGTTTGGTATTGACCGCCAGTTTGAATCTTTTTTCCATTTTGGAAAGCATAATCCTCAGATGCAAATCACCCATACCGCTGACAATCAATTCCTTTGTCTGATGGTCTCTTGTAACCTTAAAGCAGACATCCTCTTCGGTAAGTTTTTCCATCGCCGTGCCAATTTTCTGCTCATCGCCTCTTGAGGCAGGCTCAAGGGCAAGGCTGAACATCGGCATAGGAAGCTTTGGCATCGCGAATTTGCCGCTCATTTTACCATCGTGAATAAGGTCTCCGATTTTGAGTTCGTCAATCTTAGCGAGAGTAACAATATCGCCGGCAATTCCTGCCGGTACTTCGCTGTTTTCGCCGCCCTGAGTTTTTAAAACATGGCCGGGACGAATAGCTTTTTTCTCATGATTTATAAACAGGTTGGTATCGCTCTTAAGCGTTCCGCTGAAAATCCTCATAGACGCGTATTTCATATTTGACCGCGGTTCAAAACCAACCCTAAATACAAGCCCTGCAAGAGGCGCAGAGGAATCCGCCTTAACTTCTGTTCTTTTATCGCCGTCGATAAGTATTCCGGGTTTTGCCTTTGCCGGCGATGGAACATACTCAACGATAAAGTCGAGCAATTCCGAAATGCCGATTTCCTTTCTGGCATTCGTGAATAAAATTGGAACTATTTTTCCTTCAACCAGAGCCTTTATAAAAACCTCTGCGATTTTTTCCTTTGATATCTGCTCACCGCCAAGGTACGCCTCCATTAGTTTATCATCGGCTTCGATAGCGCTCTCAACAAGCTCGGTATGAGCGGAAGCAACATCCATCACCGGCGAATCCCCGGCATCATTTTTAATACAGTCAATTATAGAAGACTTATCCCCTGAAGGCAGATTGGCGCATCTGCACTGAGAACCAAAATTTTGCTGGATGGTTTTAATCAGTTCAGGCAGGTCCGCATTGTCAGAGTCTATTTTATTTATAATGATAATTCTGGGTTTGCCGGAATCAACCGCAGCGTTAAAAAGCTTTCTCGTATTCATCTCTATTCCAGCCGAGGCGCTGATAACTATCGCACAGCAGTCGGTGGCGGGGATACTCGTAAGAGCCGCCCCAACGAAATCAGGATAACCCGGTGCGTCAATCAGGTTAATGGTCTTGTCGTTGTGTGTTGTATGAAGCAGCGCAGAATGAATAGAATTACCTCTTTCTTTTTCTTCTTCGTCAAAATCGGCAACTGTGTTTTTTTCCTCAACAGTACCTAACCTGTTGGTTTTGCCGGTTTTGTACAGTATTGCCTCTGCAAGAGAGGTTTTACCCGAACTGCCATGCCCAAGAAGAACTATATTATGAATGTCATCAGTACCTGCCACAGTTAAAACTCCTGAAAAGTAGTAAAAATGAGTAAACTGTTAACTACCTAAAGCAAGGAATGATACAACAAATAGACAGATGTATCAAGGGTAAAAAGAGATTGAAATTAAAGACTTTATGCGTCTTTTAAAACTGGGGAACAAGGATTCGAACCTTGACTAAGTGGTTCAGAGCCACTCGTGCTGCCGTTACACTATTCCCCAGTGTTACAAGCAGGGACTAAGAGTAATAATAATCAGTGTTTATGTCAATGGCTTTTTGACAAGTTTAACGACAATTCCGCTTTTAGGCATTGAAATCGGTCTTTATAGCCCATCGGAATTTGGCCGATGCGCTTCGTGGATTGGACATAATTTCTTTCATTCTCGGCACAATCGGATTGGGGCTTGCCGAGCCGTAAACCCCCTGTTTGACGCCGTCGCGAAACGACTGTTTAACAAGGCGGTCTTCGCCGCTATGGAAACTTATTATACCGATTCTTCCGCCCGGCCGAAGACAATACGGTGCAAGCCTCAAAAGTTCTCTCAATGAGCCAAGTTCATCGTTGACCAATATCCGCAATGCCTGAAATGTGCGGGCCGCAGGATGCAGCGAACCAAATTTTGAATTGCGCTGCTTCTTTTTCCAGCTTGCCGAAGTCAGACCCTTGACGGCGAAAATTAGCCGGACAAGTTGCTGAATCTTTGTAATCGGCTGGATGGCGCGTTGAGCGACAATCATACGGGCAATTTTCTGCTGGTCCGGCTCATCAGATAATTCCCAAAAAGCCTTGGCCAATTCATCTTCAGAAAGACTATTGAGCAAATCGGCACCACTTTGTTTGAGCCGATTGTCCATCCGCATATCGAGCGGACCATCCTGTTTATAACTCATCCCCCTGTCGGGATTGTCTATCTGCATACTTGAAACACCAAGGTCGGCAAAAATGATATCATAACCTTCAAGCTTTTCTTTGTTCAGTACATTGGCAATACCCGCGAAATTACTGTGATGAAAACTTATCGGCGTATCGACTTTGCTCAGCCGCTGACGGGTCCGCTCCAATTCGGCGTTATCAACATCAAAAGCTATCAGCATGCCGGTTAGCCCTATCCGTTTGATAAATTCTAATGTATGGCCGCCATAGCCGAGGGTACAATCGACAACAATCTGGCCGGGCATTGGTTTGAGACAGCCTAAAACCTCCTCTGTCAGGACAGGAATATGAGTACCGGCCGGCGTTTTCCCCTTTGCCCGCAAATGGTCACGCAACTCCGGATGAGCGGCAATGTTTTGCTCCTTATACTTTTGCTTAAAGCTCTTTGGGTGAGTGCCGCTGTATCTTGGCCGCCGCTGGTGTTCGGGCGACGATTGGCCGCCACCGCCGGACTGGTTGGAAACATTCATATTAAAACTCCGGATAAATCAGTGGGTTTTGTAAACCCTGCCCTGATAAAAACTTTACTTGTTCATTTTGAATGTCTTATATAAAGCCCCAGCCTAGTTGTCAAAAACTAAAGTCTACACTTCCATACCGTAAGACCTTATACCAACTTTCAGTATAACAAAATTAGTAAATAAAAAAAGCCAGTCGTAAGCGACTGGCTTTAATTGAGTTATCAAAATAGCGGGGGCAGGATTCGAACCTACGACCTCCGGGTTATGAGCCCGACGAGCTACCAGACTGCTCTACCCCGCGATCACTTCAATTTATAAACTACCAGACTATAACAGATAAATCAATCAAAGTCTGGCGCGAATTTCTTCGGCAATTTTCTCCGCTTTTCCCTGCGGATATTTAAAAGCAGGCCAATGATTAAAAACACCATCGCCGGTTTTTCTCGGTATTATATGAAAATGCAGATGCTCAACAAGCTGCCCCGCCGCCCTGCCGTTGTTACACAGAATATTATATCCATCTGCCCCAACCGCCTCAGCAACCGCAGAAGCGATTTTCGGCAAAACCGTCATAACCGCTGAAAGCGACTGGGAACTGCAATTATGCACCTTCGTGCAATGTTCTTTTGGTATAACCAGCGTATGGCCGTCACTTACCGGCCCAATATCCAGAATAACCAAAACTTCCTGATCCTCGTAAATTTTACTACAAGGTATTTGACCGGCTGCTATCTTACAGAATATACAATCCATATCGCCAAATCAGCCTTTCGGCTCTAATCCGTGATTCTTCTAATCTTCGAGCTGCTGCTCTATCTCTTTAGCTTCTTCTTTTCTGACAGCAACGCTCTTTTTTGAAGCCTTTTTCTTTTTACTCTTCGATTCGGCTTTAGGCTGATTTTCCTGACCAACCAACTGAAGCAAAACCAGTGGAGTATTATCACCAAGGCGCCTCTTGGAAAGCTTGATTATTCGAGTATATCCGCCCGGCCTGTCAAGATAGCGGGGGCCTATTTCGCTGAATAGTTTTCCTATTACTGTTCCCTGCTTTTCTACTTTGCCGTCAACTTCCTTGACGATATCACGGTTGCCAAGTATGGCAATAGCCCTTTTTCTTGCGGTCAGGTCACCTTTTTTGGCAATAGTGATAAGCTTCTCAGCAAAACCCTTTACATGTTTAGCTTTCGGCAGAGTAGTACTTATGGTCTCGTGCTCAAATAATGAAGCAGCAAGATTCCTTCTCATAGCCTCTCTATGCTCGCTGGTCCTATTAAGTTGTCCGCCTGCAATTCTATGACGCATATTTTCACTTACCTCAAAAAAATTATCCTTCGATATTCATACCAAGCGAAAGCCCTATATCTGTAAGCTTTCTGGTAATCTCACGGAGACTCGTTTTGCCAAAGCTTCTGAGCTTGAGCAACTCCGCCTCGGTCATTCCTACCAACTGCCCGACTGTTTCAATATGACTTGTCTCCAGGCAATTGTTCGCTCTTACACTCAGCTCAAGTTCCTGAACGGACATCTGCAGTTTTGCAGCAAGCTGTTCGTCAACCTGTGTTTCCTGCTCCGGCTCTGCGGACTCTAATTCTTCCGCTATTTCAGCGCCGATTTCAAAATACTGTACAAACGGGTTAATATGCTTTCTCAGGATTTTCCCCGCTTCAACCATTGCCATTTCAGGGCTGATTGAACCGTCTGTCCATATTTCAAGAATAAGCCTGTCATAATTCGTCTTCTGGCCGACACGAGTATCTTCCGTTTTATACCGAACCCGAACGACCGGCGAGTAAATAGCATCGATTTCTACAACGCCGATTTCCTGCTCAAATCTATCTTCCGCAACAAGTCTCTCCACCGCAGGAGAATAACCTCTTCCGGTTTCGACAACCATTTCCATCGAAAATTTCGTATCTTTGGTAAGTGTCGCAATCACGAGGTCTTTATTAATAATCTCAACTGATGGATCACATTCAATCTGACCGGCTGTCACTTCACCGGTTTTCTGGACCGAAAGACTGATAACTCTTGGATCATGAGTTGTTTTTTTTATAATAAGATTTTTTACATTCAGGACTATTTTCGTTATGTCTTCTTTCACGCCTGCCAGTGAAGTAAATTCATGATCGGCACCTTCTACCTTTATACTCGTTACGGTAGCACCTTCAAGCGAAGAAAGTAAAACTCGCCTGAGACTGTTTCCTATC
>JAQTQF010000068.1 GCA_028712345.1 Phycisphaerae bacterium
CGGCTCTTGCCCATAATATAAAAAATCACGATGTTCGAAAGACACATAATCGCAACGGCCCAGCCGTAAGTTGATTCTTCAAAGCCGAGTTCAAATTTATAAAGAATTCCGACCTGGCTCCTGAATAATCCGACGGATATAAAAATCGCAAACAGTGCGATTCGCGATATCCATACGAACGGCCTCTTGTCAAATTTCAATTCCTCTTTCGGAATTTCAGCGCCCTCTTGATAAATCACCGGACTGTGGGGAGTATATTTTATTAAGACAATTGCCGCAAAACAACCGACCGCCATAACAACCGCCCCTGCTATCGGCAGAACATAATTAATTTCCATAAGATAGCCGGCAATGACCGGCAGAATCATATTCGCGCTGCTCCAGGTGGTATTGTAAAAACCGAATCTTTTGGTAAGCTCAGCCTCTTCGTGTCCGGTGGAAATCCAGCCCATCATAATCGGCCAGAAAAAAGCGGTAACCACTCCCGCCAGCGACATAAGAATAATCAGGCGGGTTATTGGGCTTAGGAATGCCCCCCAATTGCCGCTGAATATAACCGTCAGCAGCAGTCCGACTGTGATAATAATTTCAGCCGCAGCACTGAACAGCAGAACCTTATGAGGCTTGAGCTTATCGGCAAGAAGGCCGGAGGGAATACAAAAGAAAACATAAACTCCCATTTGCCCCATAAAGCAGAGTCCAACATCTGTATCGCTGCCGCCGAGCGATTTGACCAGAAATGGCAGAGCAACCCATACCATTTGAATACAGGAGCTCATACAGAAAGTCGCCGCACAGAGCCGAATGAAAGTTTTATCTTTGAATAATTGCCGCATAAATGATTATTTTCTCAGCAGGCTTATAAGCCACAAAATGCCTGTCAGAACGATAGAGATGATTATACAAGTGCCGAGCGGAATGTACAGTTTCCAGTTTTTTCCGCCCATCTCGATGTCGCCGCCGAGGCGAAAGAAACCCAGTTTGTTCATTGTAAAAACAATCGCACCGGCGATAAGCAGAAATGCCCCGGCATAAATAAGCATCTTAGCCAAATTGTCAGGGAAATTATTCATAAAATCTTCATCGGGAAATAAAGGGGTCTGACCCCTTTTATTTCAGCCAGCTTTTGCCGATGTTCGCATCGACTTTAAGCGGGACATTCAATTTAATAGCGTCTGTCATTTCATCACCAAAAATTTTTGCCAGTTTTTCGGCTTCTTTGCCGTCGGCCTCAAAGACCAGTTCATCGTGAATCTGCAAAATCATTTTGGCGGGCAGGTTTTTCGTTTCGATTTTTTTCTGGATTCTTATCATTGCAATTTTAATTAAATCGGCAGCGGAACCCTGAATAACCGTATTTATAACCAGCCTCTCGGCCTGCGAGCGAATATTGCCTTTTTTTGTTTCAAGGCCGCTGATGGTTCTCCTTCTGCCGCAGATAGTCTCGGCATATCCGCATTTTTTAGCTGTTTCGATAGCGTCTTTTTTGAATTGCATAATAGATTTATATCGTGCGAAATAATCATCGATAAAATTTTTGGCCTCCGCTGCGCTCATTCCCGTTGTTTTGCTCAGGCCGAAAGCCCCCTGTCCGTAAATCAGACCGAAGTTCACCGCCTTGCATCGCGAGCGCATTTCCGAGGTAACTTCTGAGATGTCAACATTATAAATCTGCGAGGCGACAAAACTGTGAATGTCGCGGTCTTCCTCGAAGGCCTTAATCAGTGCCCTGTCGCGCGAAAGATGAGCCAAAACGCGAAGTTCAATCTGTGAATAATCAAGACTGATAATTCTGTCGGTTTTCTTTTCGGAAATAAACGCCGAGCGGATTTTTTTGCCGAGCTCGGTTTTTATTGGAATGTTCTGCAAATTCGGGTCAGACGAACTCAGCCTGCCGGTAGCGGTAATGGTCTGATTAAAGCTTGCGCGTACTCTGCCCGTTTTGGGATGAACAAGCGTGCCGAGCTTGTCGGTATAGGTATTCTTCAATTTGCTTAATTGCCTGTATTGCAAAATATGCTCTATGATGGGATGGGTGCCCGCCATTTCTTCGAGGGCATCGGCGTCGGTGCTTTGTCCCGTTTTTGTTTTCCGCGTCGATTTCAGCCCGAGCTGAGTGAAAAGAATATCGGCAAGCTGTTTGGGAGAATCTATATTGAAGCGAATCCCTGAGAGAGAATAAATTTTTTCCGCCGTTTCGTCGAGCTGCTCATTTATTTCAACTGACATCCGCTTAAGAATGGGGACATCGACCTTCACGCCGTTAAGCTCCATCTTCGTCAGAACTTCGACCAGAGGCATCTCCATTTCTTCAAAGAGTTTTTTAAGTTTCGGCTCTTTGTCAAGTTCGGCGGCAAGATACTGATAGAGCTGGAATGTAATATCGGCGTCTTCAGCGGCGTAGTCACAGGCCGAGACGGTATCGACCATATCGAAGGTCGATTGATTTTTCCCCTTGCCGATAAGGTCTGAAATCGGGACAGGCCGATAGCCGAGAAAATCGATTGCCATATTGTCCATCGAATGGCTCCGCTGGGCATCGAGGATATAGGAAGCAATCATCGTATCGAAAACAAGCCCTTTGACGGGCATATCGGCATTGTGCAGCACAATCATATCGTATTTTGCGTTTTGGCCGATTTTTTTGATATTCTCGTCAGCCAAAATCGGAGCCAATTTTTCCTTAACGGCCGCTAAGCCGAGACATTGGGCGCCCATCGGCGCCTTTACCGCCAGATAATATGCTTTATGCGCATCCCAGCAGAAACTCATCCCCACCAGTTCGGCCCGATGAGCGGAAATCGAAGTGGTCTCGGTATCAATCGCGAAAAGCTTGTGCTTTTTGAGCTCTTTGGCAAAATCGTCTAATTTCTCCGCCGTGTCAATCAGATGATAATCGTGCTTAACTGTTTTTATGGAATTTAAAACGACCGCGGTTTCAAAAAGAAGCTCCTGCTTTTTATCTTCCTGCATCTGTTTCTTCTCTGCAGGAGTCAAATTTAATTGCGTTATCAATCTGGCAAAGCCAAGCTCTTCAAAGAGGGCTGAAAGTTTTTGTTCGTCGAATTTCTTAACCGCAAATTTTTTCTCGTCAAGCTCCACCGGCATATCGCAATTTATCGTAACAAGCTGCCTGCTGAGAAATGCCAGCTCTTTGGAATTTCGCAGGTTATCGCCCCGCTTGCCGCCTATTTCGTCGGCGTGTTTATAAAGGTTTTCAAGCGAGCCGTATTTTTTAACCCATTCCAGCGCGGTCTTCGGCCCGACATCCGGTACGCCGGGGACATTGTCGGCGGCATCGCCCTGCAAAGCAAGGATATCGATAAATTGCGAAGGCTCAAGGCCCGTTTCTTCTTTGAATGATTTGGCATCGGTTACAGCATCGGTTTTTACATCGTATATCCGAACGCCCTTGTCGAGAAGTTGTAGCATATCCTTATCTTTTGAGCAGATATAGACATCGATACCCGATTTTACTCCCTTAGCGGCAAGTGTGCCGATTATATCGTCTGCCTCGAATGTGCTTTGGCGAATCATCGGGATATTCATCGCATCGAGAATCTGTTCGATACGGCCTATCTGCCCCGGCATCTCTTCGGGCATAGGCGGTCGATGTGCCTTGTATTCCTTGTAAATTTCCTTCCTGAAACTCGGCTCTTTTGAGTCCATCGCAACAACGAGCATATCCGGCTTTTTGCCCTCGATGAGCTTCAGGAGCATATTCGTAAAAAGGTAGATCGCTTTGGTCGGCTCGCCTGCCGGACTGGTCAAAGGCCGCATAGGCGCGTAAAAAGCGGCGTAAATATGTGCGTGCCCGTCAATGATATATAAACTTTTAGCCATACCGGGACAAATATACTCCCTTTACCCCCCGCTTCAAGCGAAAAGAACTGATTAGCCCCCACCCCTGCGGTGGGGGTCGGTTAACCCCGCCATTTTAATGACGGGGTTTGTATTTTTTGTTCGTGTTTAGCCCCCACTTTCAGTGGGGGTTCGTGTTGTCATTCTGAACGCAGTGAAGAATCTCGTTTTGGGAACGGGAATCCAGTCAACCGATAACCGACCTGTCCTGAACGCAGTTGAAGGATAACTAAATTACCGATTTACTGCTTTTCTACTATCTTTATCTCTTCTTCAGTCAGACCGTACAGTTCATATACTAATTTATCTATTTGGCCGTCCGTCGCCTCAATTTGCCGCCCAATTCGCGTCTTTTCCTCCGGATTCTTTATCCCCGCCATTTTCTTATTCAACTCCAGCATCTGCTCCACCAAAGATACCATTTTATCGTGCTGTGCAACCTCCGCTGGACTGGAAAAATCTATCGGGCGGATGGGAAGACTTTCTACATGTTGTTTTTTGACTTGTGCGAGAGCTTCTCCTTTTTCCGGATTTATACTCGTATATACAAAATCCATAAGTTTGGAATTTAATATACCAAGAATGTATTTGTAATCATATTTTTGTTTTTTCAAAATCACAAGATGAAGATTATCACGGGCAATAAATCCTTTTTCGACTAATGTTGCGATAATTGAATCACCGGTTTGACGAACGACAATTTTTAAAGGTTCTTGAAAAATGGCCGGATTGCGGGGAGCGGCCAACCATTTCCCATATAATATCCAAGAATTTTTATTCCAAAGATTCTTATAGCGATTTATAAGGCTGCCCCTTAAAAGCGGAGACCATTTGGAATTGGGAGCAGAACCAATTTTCACAAAGGGTTTTTCTGCCATTGTTTTTTCAGTTTGAGGCGGATTCCCTTTGCCTTTTTCAAATGGTTTGACTCCATTGTAAGCTTTGGACAAATCTTCCAATGGACACGATAAAGAACATATTTTTCTGAATAATATAATAGCTTCTTGAGAAAATGTTATATTTATAATATCGCCGTTTGATGGGATTAACTTATAAGGTATTTTGTGGCATTCTATAATTTTGTCCTCGATTTTCTTCTCAACAATTAAACTTGACGACTGAGAAGAAAATATGCCTTTTTTATTTTTCTCAAAAATTAAAACATGCGTATCGACAACTGCTGAAAAAACTTTTTCTGGCAGACAAAGTATTTTTAACCATTTATAAAAAGATGTCTGTAATTTTCTGATGTTCTGATATGTAATCGATAACATCCATGTATTGGAAACAATAACACCTAACAGGCCGTTTTCTTTGATAAGATTAGGATATTTCTCAAAGAAAAGTAAATACAAATCTTTTTGATAATCCTGGAATTTATAATGACTCGCAAAATAATCTTGCTGTTCTTTTGGAATCATATATCCATACGGCGGATTGCCTATAACTGCATCGAACCCGCCTTTCTTGAAAATCGCCGAAAATTCCTTCTGCCAATCGAATGCGTTTACCTTTCTCTGTAAATCGTCGTCGAAAAGATTTAACTGCTGCTCCTGATAAAAGTCCGGCCCAATCAGTGAATTGCCGCACTTGATATTATCCCCCAAATCAGGCAGAGCCCGTTCGTGAAATAATCTCAATGTCTCCTGCGTCTCGTTTTCAAGAACCTTTAACAGAAGACTCAATTTCGTTACCTCTGCCGCCTGCGAATCGATATCGACGCCGAATATGTTATTTAAAAGAATCCTCTTTTTCTCATCAATCGTCAAAAACCACTGCCCGCCCTTACCCTGATAAACTTTATTGTTTAGCCGTCGTCGCCGCGACGACGCGGTTAGCCCCGCCAACACCTTGGCAGGGTTGTCATTCTGAGCGCAGCGAAGAATCTCGTCATTCCCGCCCCCAACATACCAATCCCGATGCCAATCCAGAAGATACTGATATGCCCCGATTAAAAACGACCCGCTCCCGCACGCAGGGTCGAGTATTTTAATCTTTTCAACCTGCTTAGGCGTTTTGCCCTCGCAAAGTTTGCCTACCGTATTTTTAACGATATAATCTACGATATACGAAGGCGTATAATAAACCCCGCCTGCCTTTTTAACCTCCGGCTTTTCCTCCACCTTCGCCTGATGCGACGCGGTTAGACGAATTACCTTGCCCAAAAACTGCTCATAAACATTGCCGAGTATTTCCGCAGGCAGAGCCGAAAATTCGTATGGACTTTGCGGATAATATAACGCCCTGATGATTTTCTTTAATACCTCGTCATCGACCTTCAATTTTTCCGACATCTCGTCCGGCTGTTCAGGTCTGTCTTTTTCCTTATGAAAATGAAACAGGCCGGAATTGTATTTTTCGTCCGCCCGCTCGAACAGTTCAAAAAGTCTCGGATAAATCCGCCCGCCGTTGACAAGACCCAAAAGCTGTTCGCTTCGTTCGATTCCTCTGTCTTCGCAAATCCTCAAAAACAAAATTCTGTCAATCGTCTTCTGTACTGCAAAATTAAGGTCATATACCGACAATTTGCCGTTTCGCAGGGCGATATTTTTCGCCAACTCGCCCCGCCACTTTTCTATCTCGGCCAGAAATTCCTTATCGACAGTCGTTGTGCCTTTTTTCGTCTTCCTGGCCGCAAATTTATCGAACGAACCGCTCCAGACCGCTTCTTTGCCGAATATCTCTGCAATCTGCTGCCATTTATCGATATAGTCTTTATAATTGAAAAACAGTATCCTGCCGACCGATGACTTATCGTTTACATTCGGCCTGATTTGACAGTCATAGACGGCAAATTCTTCGAAATCCGTCAGAATCGACAAAGGCAGTTTCGCGCTCCACGCGTATCTGCGGAGCTGATAGGCAGGGCTGATGTCCGATTTTATATCGACCGACGGCTTTTTGGCCTCGACGAAAAATTTCTTCGTTCCCCCGATTGTGAAACAGTAATCCGGCGCTTTTGTCGAGCCGCCGATTTTGATTGCGTCCTCGTGAATTACATCCCGGTATGCCGGTGCGCTCCCCGCCTTGTTTGCCATATCCCAGCCGAGAGCCTCGAACAGCGGATTGATGAATTGCTGGCGGAGTTGGGTCTCGTTATAATTTTGTTTCTTGAAATTGTCGATGTTTTGCTCGAATGTCTCGACAAGTTTAACGATTATCTCCGGCGCCTTTGCCATTATTCCAAAAACCTCAAAATCCGTGTTTTATCCGTGTCCGTCAGTGTTTCCATTTTTCTGCCAATCCTTTATTTCTTCCTTTATATCCCCACGCTTAGTTTTGTCCCTCGGACACCCCGTGCCTGATTCGTCGAGAATCAACGGGCGCAAAACTATGGGGTTCGCTTCTAATTCGGTGCAATTTTACCCCCTTTCTTTTCAAACTCAACGACAAAATTTCCTGCCTTTTTCCTGTAATCTGCCGTCTATAATCTTATTTGCTTTAAGGCGAAATTGCGCAGCGGTAAAAAATTCAATTACAGCCCCGTTGAAGTTTAACTTCAAAAAGGGACTGTTTGAATTTTCACACCCCTTAGGGGCGCCTTAAAGCAAATATACCGTGTAAATCAGTGTTAATCTGTGTCTAAATTTTCTGTGTCGCTCGGTGAACTCTGTGGCTGAAAAAATCCGCGTAATCAGCGTAATTTATGCCATAGGTATCCGCGGTTAAAAGTGCGTAAAGACCTTACTTGACAAAAGGATAAGAAAAAACTATCATATTAAATTCTAAATTTTTTACTGGAAAAACGAAAAATGAGCGAAGACAAAAAGAACTATCGAGCAACGCTAAACCTGCCGCAGACTAACTTTGCGATGAAGGCGAACCTCACCCAGCGAGAGCCGCAGCAGAGAAAAGTATGGGACAAAATGGGCATTTACAGCAAGATTATGGATTCCCGCAGCGGCTGTCCGCAATATACGCTCCACGACGGCCCGCCCTACGCCAACGGCGATATTCATATGGGTCATGTCATCAATAAGGTTCTCAAGGATATAGTCGTAAAATACAAAACGATGAGCGGCTTTAAGACGCCTTATATCCCCGGCTGGGACTGCCACGGCCTGCCGATTGAGGTCAAGGTTATGGCCGAGCTGGGCGAAAAAGCCAAGACGATGGACAAGCTCGAAATCCGCAAGCTCTGCAAGCAGTATGCAAGCAAATATGTCAAGCTCCAGTCGAGGCAGTTTAAGGACCTTGGCATCTTCGGCGATTTTGAAAATCCGTATCTGACGCTCAAGCCGCAGTACGAAGCGGGAATGTGCGAAGTCTTCGCCGAGCTTGTGAGTAAGGGGCTGGTTTACAAACAGCTCAAGCCGGTACATTGGTCGGTGTCCTGTCAGACGGCGCTGGCGGATGCGGAACTGGAGTATCAGGATATAACATCGCCGAGCATTTTCGTTAATTTGCCAGCAACGGCCAAGGCGGTTGAGAAACTTAAAAAACTCGGTCTTGTAAAGGATG
>JAQTQF010000069.1 GCA_028712345.1 Phycisphaerae bacterium
TGCTTAACGGCGATAAGATAAATCGTCTGCCGAATACGACAAATATCAGTTTTGAATTTATCGAAGGCGAAGCGATTCTGCTTTTGCTCAATCAGTTCGGTATATGCGCAAGCAGCGGAAGCGCCTGTACCAGCGGCTCACTGGAGCCGAGCCATGTTATGCGGGCTATGGGCGTGCCGTTTACCGCCGCGCACGGCTCGATAAGATTCAGTCTCAGCAGATATAACACCGAAGAGGAAGTTGATTTCGTCGCGGAAAAAATGCCTCAAATCGTCAACCGATTAAGAGAACTCAGCCCGTTTGTGAAATAACTTTCACCGCTAAAATATTTTTTTGTAAATATGGCAGTAGGGCGTTTTGCCGGTTTTTTCATAATAATCCTGATGGTATTGTTCAGCGAGCCAGAATGTATCGGCCGGCTTAATCTCGGTTTTTACATCATATCCCTTTTCTTTTAATATCTGCACTAATTTTTCAGCCGTTTGTTTTTGCTCGTCATCGAGATAATAAATTCCGCTGCGGTATTGTGTGCCGATATCCGGCCCCTGACGGTTTAGATGAGTAAAATCGTGTATTTCAAAAAACAGCTTTGCCAGATTTTCATAATTTGTTTTCGCGGAGTTATAAACAACCTCAACCGCTTCGGCATGTCCTGTTTTGTCCGTGCAGACTTGTTCATAAGTGGGTTTTTCCGTTTTTCCTCCCGTATATCCTGATGTTACGGAAATTACGCCGGGCGCATTTTTGAAATGATACTCAACGCCCCAGAAGCATCCGCCCGCGAAGATAGCCCGCCGTCCGTCAGGAACAAAATCCATCGAGATTGAGTTGATGCAGAATCTTATGTTTTTTTCGGTATGGCCTTCACCTTTAAAGACATGGCCCAGATGTGCTCCGCAGTTTGCGCATATATTTTCTGTCCGCGCCCCGTCTGCGTCCCGCTGCGATATTACCGCGCCAGGTATCTGTCCGTCAAAGCTCGGCCAGCCGCAATCAGATTTGAATTTTGACGAAGATTCAAATAGCGCCTTGCCGCATCTTTTGCAAAGGTAAAGTCCTTTTTCGTAAAAATCGTTGTATTTGCCGGTGAACGGCGATTCGGTTCCCTTGCCAATGATGACGCGTTCTTCTTCGCTGGTAAGTTTCTTGTACATTGTATTCTCCTGTGCGGAGTTAGTGCTTTTGGCGGATTTTTCACTTGTTGGCGGTGTATTGTCCCTGCACCCCGTAAATAAGGCGGGGAGAATCGCTATTGCCGCAGTCAAAAGGCAGAGATGTTTTATACGGTCGGCGGCTTTGAAAATGGATACCATTTTGCGGTTACTCCAAAAAAAGCTTTTTTATGACCACTGTCTATTTTACATCAGGCAATACAGATAAATATAATATTTTTTGAAATAATTGGGATTTTTGCTTAAATTCATTATATTCTTCAGTATGGAATAATTATAGCGGTTAGTCAGTTGAAAATTGAGGGTGGAATATGATGGAACATTTTCAAATAGCAATTATCGGCTCAGGCCCCGGCGGATATGTTGCCGCCCTGAAAGCGGCACAAATGGGCGCCACGGCGGCGGTTATTGAAAAACACTATCTCGGCGGAACCTGTCTTAATTACGGCTGTATTCCTTCTAAAGCTCTTTTAGCGTCCGCCGAGTTAATGCACAAAATAAAAAATGCCGGCTCATTAGGCGTTAATATCAACGGTTCAGTATCATTTGACTGGCCCAAAATCCAGCAGCGCAAAGATAAGGTTGTCGCAAAACTCCGCGGCGGAATAAAGGGTCTATTCGGCTCTGGAAATGTCAGGCTCTATCAGGCCGAGGCAAAATTCGCGGCAAACGGCAAACTGAATCTGTTGGACAAAAACGGACAAAGTCAGCAAATAACCGCAGACAATATTATAATCGCCTCCGGCTCAATGCCCGCTCGTATCGGCGGCTGGCCGAGCGATACGCAATTTATCTGTACTTCCGACGAAGCGCTGCACTGGAAAGAATTGCCAAATCGTCTTATCATCGTCGGTGGCGGCGTTATCGGCTGTGAATTTGCCTGTATGTTGTCCGAATTTGCCGTTGATGTAACGATTGTCGAAATGATGGAAGGTCTGCTGCCGGAAATGGAAATCGCTCTCGGAACAGCCCTTGCTGAAATATTCAAAAAAAGAAATATCAAAATCTTCACCGGCACAAAGGTTGAGAATCTTGAGATAAAGGGGGGTGTTGTAAAAGCGGAAATTTCAGGCGGTCAAAACATTGAAGCGGATAAGGTCCTTGTTGCGACCGGCAGGAAACCAAATACGCAGGGATTCGCTCTTGAAAATATAGGTCTTAAAACCAACCGCGGATTTATCGAAGTAAACGATCGGATGCAGACTGCCGTTAAAGGCCTTTATTGCATCGGCGATGCCAATGGAAGGTGTCTGCTTGCTCATGCCGCCAGCGCTCAGGCGGTCATAGCGGTTGAAAATGCGCTGGGTCATCAGAAATATTTTAGTCTTCCCGTTCCAAACGCCGTTTATACTTTTCCTGAAATTGCATCTGTCGGCATAACGAGCAAACAGGCCGCCGAGCAAAAAATTCCCATCAGCATAGGACAATTCCCAATAGGCTATCTCGGAAAGGCAATGGCGATTGGCGAAGATGTCGGCTTCGTAAAAGTAATCCGGCATTCCGATGAGGGGACTTTATTGGGTGTGCATATCATCGGCCACAACGCGACCGAGGTTATCGAGACCGCCACGGCAATGCTCGGCAAAAAAGCTGGCGCCGACGAACTGGCGGAAATGGTTTTCGCTCACCCCACCATAGGAGAGGCCGTCAAAGAAGCCGCGGAAGACAGCTTCCAGAGGGCAATTCATCTGCCGCTGAAAAAAGCGGTTAAAGATATTTAGCGAACCTGAAAATTTTTCAGGATTTCAGAATCTGCTCAATGCTTTGCAATTCAGCCGGCGAAAGTTCAGGTTTTTCAAGGGCTTTGAGACAGTCTTCGATTTGCTCGATTTTACTTGCCCCAATCAGAGCCGAAGTTATTCGCTTATCTTTCAGAACCCAGACCAGCGCCATCTGAGCAAGACTCTGGCCGCGGGCTTTGGCGATTTCGTTAAGTTTGGTCGCTTTTTCAATTACTTTTTCCGTTACCTGGCTTCTCTGCAGAAAACCGTGAGCTTTTGCCGCCCTTGAATTTTCCGGAATGCCGTGCAGGTATTTGTTCGTCAGCATTCCCTGCGCCAGCGGGCAAAAAGCTATACAGCCGATACCTTTTTCCTCAAGCACATCGAGCAGGCCACCCTCAACCCATCGGTCGAACATCGAATAAGAAGGCTGATGAATAAGGCAAGGCGTACCGAGAGCCTTGAGAATATCTGCGGACTGTGCCGTCTGCGGGGCGCTGTAGGATGATATTCCCGCATAAAGAGCCTTTCCCTGCCTTACCGCCGAATCCAGAGCACCCATAGTTTCTTCAAGCGGCGTATTCGGGTCTGGTCTGTGCGAATAAAATATATCGACATAATCAAGTCCCATCCGTTTTAAACTCTCGTCTAAACTGGCCAGCAGATATTTTCTTGAGCCCCATTCTCCGTAAAGTCCCGGCCACATATAATGCCCGGCTTTTGTAGATATTATCAGTTCGTTTCGGTAGTTCATCAGGTCTTTTTTGAGTACCTTGCCGAAATTTACCTCTGCAGAGCCTCCCTCCGGACCGTAGTTATTGGCAAGGTCAAAATGGGTAATGCCGAGGTCAAAACTTCGCAGCAGCATCTTCCGGGCATTATCGAAATCGTCAACGCTGCCGAAATTGTGCCACAGCCCCATAGAAATTTTCGGCAGTTTAAGCCCGCTTTTGCCGCACCGGTTATATGTCATTGTTTCATATCTTTTCTGATTGGCCGTATAGCTCATAATAAACCCTTTTAAATAATTTATGCAGTGCGAATTATAATAACAATTTCAAAGTATTTAGCCAGAATAATTTATGACACAACCCCCTTAAAATAGCAGCGGGTAAATCTCTTGACTGCGTCGTCCCTTGGCAATATCATTTATAGAAACACGAAAACCTTTGTTGACTGGGCATAAATGATGAAAACACAAATCTATATAAAAAAATATGTGTATTTAACGGTTACTCTTTTTGCCATTGTCCTGTGCGTACTGCAATCTGAGGGCTATGGTAAGAAGCCAAAAAACAAAAGGGAAGCCCAAAAAGCCGAAGTTTCCCAGGAAGTTCAGCTTGACAAAACCATCGGCGATCTCGCCGAAATCGTAGCCTTCAACCCCATACCCGTAAAAGGCATAGGAATCGTCGTCGGCCTTGCCGGCACTGGCTCGGCCGAATGTCCCCCCGCTGTGAGAGATTATCTGCGACAGTATATACTCGCACAGCTCGGCAGTAAGCAGTTAGTCAATCCCGATAAGATGATAAACAGCACCGACACCGCCGTGGTAATAGTCGAAGGCTGGATTCCCGCTGGCGCGGTTAAACAGCAGCCATTCGATATCAGCGTAAAAACGATGGCTAACACCCAGACCACCAGCATTAAAGGCGGCAGATTGTATACAACAGAACTTAAATATGTCAGCCAGGTAGAAGAAGCCTTCGGTGCAGCATCCAAGACACTTGCTTTTGCCGCCGGCGATGTTTATGTCGACAGCCTCGTTGAACCAAAACCGGATCCGCGAGGCGGTTTTGTACTCGGCGGCGGAAGAGCTATTCAGGATACCCAGATTCTGCTGGCTATTTACAAACCTGATTTTCGGACCGCAGCAACCATAAGGAACAGAATCAATGAAAGATTCGGCAAAAATACCGCAAACGCCACTTCAGACAGTATGATTTCACTTTCACTGCCTAAAAAATTCAATGACAACAAGGAACGATTCATCGAACTGATAAAATCGCTTTATATTACATCAAACGCCGTATCCGAAGACAAACAAATAAATTCGCTTATCAAAAAACTGGAAACCGAACCCGACAAAAGGGCCTATGAAACCGGCCTGGAGGCTATCGGCAAGCAGGCTGCCGACAGAGTGGACCGGCTGATGGAAAACAGTAAAGACCCGCAGACAAAATTCGTCGCGGCAAGGTGTCTGCTCAATATCGGTGATGACAGCAGCCTGAAAATACTAAGGGATATTGCACAGGACAGCACTTCTCCGTTTCGGCTCGATGCGGTAAAAGCCATCGGCAATGCCGCCGCAAAACGCGACTGTCTGGCGATTATGAACAGAATCGTCGGAGATGATAATCCGGAGGTAAGATATACTGCTTACAAGTACCTGCAAAAATATGATGCCAGCTCGATTATCAGAATTTTGATAGGGCAGGATTTTTATCTCGACCAAGTATTGCAAACCTCGCCGAAAACCGTCTGGGTTTCAAGAAATAAAGAACAAAGAATCGTTCTGTTCGGCGCTCCGATAGATTGTGAGGAAAACATTTTCATCGATTCCGACGACGGTAAGATTATTATCAATTCCCTGCCGGATGAAAATAAAATTTCGGTGATGCGCAAGCACCCTATCACAGGCGAACTTATGGGGCCGTTGAAGACGAGCTTCAGACTGGCTGATGTTATCAGGATACTCGGCGATGAACCGGATCCGCAGGACAAAAAAAGACGCACCGGCCTGGGCGTTTCTTATTCAGAAATTGTCGAACTGCTGAAAAAAATGTGCGACAAAGGCGCGGTTAAAGCCGTTTTCGCCACCTCAGAGCCGGTATCCGTAATGACACAGCAAATAATCAGGCCGGTAAAACCGCAGACAGCAGATTTACCAGAAAAACCGAAAGTTAAAACACAACAAAAGACAGAATAAAAGATTCGCAATGTCCTGTAAATTCCTGTTTTACCCAAATATCCTGCTTAATTTATCAAAGAAGTACTAAACTTAAGGCCGATAATACTGTATAGTATCATATCAATAAATGGATTTTTTAATCGACAATTGGATTTTCACCGGAGATTAGATTGAGACTTGAAAAAATTGTTCTGGACGGCTTTAAAAGTTTTGCCGACAAAACGGAATTCACATTTAACCAGCAGATAACCGCCATAGTCGGACCAAACGGATGTGGCAAAAGCAATGTAGTCGATGCCCTCAAATGGGTACTTGGCGAACAAAGCACAAAAAGTCTCCGTTCAGGCCAGATGGCTGATGTCATATTCAGCGGCTCTGCCGCTCGCAAACCGGTGGGACTGGCCCAGGTGAGCCTGCATTTTTCACAGGCTTCATCGCTCGGATTAGAGCAGGATGACCTTGTAATCACGCGAAGACTCTACCGCAGCGGTGAGAGTGAATATCTAATCAATAACAAAATCAGCAGACTAAAAGATGTCCGCGAAATGTTTATGGATACCGGCATCGGCGTAAGAGCTTATTCCATTATCGAACAGGGACAAATCGCACAGCTTTTAACCGCTTCTAAAACTGACAGGAGAGCTATATTTGAAGAAGCGGCAGGGGTAAGCAAATACAAGTCGCAGAAAAAAGAGGCCCTGCGCAAACTCGAAAGAACCGAGCAAAATCTTCTGCGGCTTGCCGATATTGTCGGCGAAGTACAAAAACAGCTTCGCAGCATAAAGCTTCAGGCAGGAAAAGCGCGAAGCTATCTGCAGTACAGCCAGAGACTCAAGGAGCTGCGGGTCAGCTTTTCGCTTGCCCAGTTCCATCAGTTGAAAACTGATGCCAATGAAAAAAATAAAAGTCTCGATGAAATGCAGAATCAGTTTGCATCCGTCGCAGCCGAAGTCGCGGAAAAAGACTCCCGCCTCAGCAATATGTCAACGGAAATTATCGATAAGGAAAATGAAATCAACCGCTGCGACAATACTCTCGTTTCAATAACCGGTAAAATTGAACAGCAGCAGCAGAGAATTGAATTCCTGCATAAAAGAATTGAAGAACTGCAAATCAGAAGCTCGACTGAACAGCAGCAAACGCAGATTCTTGACCGGCAAATCAGCGATTTCGAAAAACAGCTCAAACAGTGTGCAACCGATGCCGAGGAAATTGAAAAAGTAATCGCTGAAAAATCCGAAGAACTTGAAAAGCTTCAGCAGCATATACGAAGCGTCAATATGGAATGTGCCGAGCTGGAAAGCCAGCTTCAGGACGAAAAATCCGGCATTATTGATATCGTAAGAAAAACCGCCCAGCTCCACAATGAAATTCAAAGCATAACGGTTTATCGCAATAATCTTCACGGCCAGAAAGACAGACTCAGCGGAAAAGTTTCGCAAAGCACTCAGCAGCTCGAGCAAATGCTCGCGGCAAAAGCGCAGAATCAGGCCCGGCTTAATGACATTAACAAGGTTATCGCCGAACTTCAGGACAAACTGGCTGATAAGCGAGAACAGATAAAAAATATCGATGCCAATGTCGCACAAACTACCGAACAGCTCGCAAACCATAGAGAAAAACGAAGTGCGGTACAAAGTGAAATAACCGTTCTTGCTGATATGGAAAACAAACGGCAGGGAATCGATAAAGCCGTTAAGGAACTGCTGAGAGTAGCGGCTGAGAAAAACAAAACATATATCGAAGGCATCATTGCCGATGTTGTAAGGGCACAGCCTGAATATGCGACGGCAATTGAAGCGGCGCTCGAAGGTAAAACCGATGCCGTGATTGTAAGCGATACGAATATCCTAATAGGCGACATTGAAATCCTCAATCAGTCGCAGGGAAGAGTAAGATTCATCCGCAAAGACAGAACAGAACCGTTTGTCGATAACGGCAGTTTTTCAGGCTCCGACAGCATTATCGGCAGAGCAGTCGAGTTTGTAAGCTTTGACGCTCAATACGCACCGCTTGTATGGAATCTGCTGGGCAAAACGCTCATAGTCGATTCAATCGAAAAAGCTCTCGAACTGTCGCAGCTATGCGGACAAGGGTATAGCTTTGTTACGACAGCGGGTCAAATACTCAACAGCGACGGCAGCATCGCCGCCGGTCCAATCGGAAAGGCCGTCGGCCTTATCTCTCGAAAGAGCAGACTGACACAGTTAAAGCAGGAAATGGGGCAAATTTCAGATACGATAAAACAGCTTGAAGAAAAACTCACCGACGATGTCAGGCAGAATGAGCATCTCGAAAGATTGTGCAAGGACTTCAGAACCAGCGTATATGAAGCCAACACGGAAAAGACAAATGTCGCATCCGACCTGAATGTCGTCGAGCAGAACATTAAACGAATTACCGATGAGCAGCCGATTTTGGCGAGTGAAATTGAGCAGCTCGAAAAACAAATTTCGCAGACCGTTGAGACTGAATATACATCCAA
>JAQTQF010000070.1 GCA_028712345.1 Phycisphaerae bacterium
TATCCGCGGTTAAAAATTTCTGCCGCTTAGACATTCAGGCCGGAGACGACGGTATCGAATACCATTGTTCCGTCAACGATGCCCTGCACGACGCAGGTGTATTTTCTTCTCTTGAAAACTGTTATATTACCGAGCAGATAGAGTCTTTTGCCCGGCTCGATTGGTTTTCTGAATTTCGCCTCATCGATACTCGCAAAACCGATAAAGCCCGGCAGCTTATAAACCTCTTTAACGAACACGCTGGAAAGCTGCGCAGCCGCTTCAATCATTATCACCGCAGGCATTAGCGGTCTGCCGGGAATGTGCCCCCTAACCCAGAATTCCTTTTCGGTAACATCTTTATATCCGAGTATGAGGAATTTCTCCTTGTCGTACCAGATAACCCCATCAAGCTGGTCCATTTCGTACCGCTGCGGATTGGATTTCTGAATTGTTTCCTTGTCTATGACGACTTTATTTAAATCTATAGCTGATAAATCAAATAATTGTACCGGAGGCATAGCTGTCCTTAACAAAAAAGGTATTCGTGCTGATTTTTGAGTCGCAGACTCCCATTAACTCGTCCCTATAAAGGAGAGTTGTCAACTAATTTCATGCAAACAGATGAAAGCTGACTATGCTTCGTCGCTTCTGAGCTCAAGGACTTTATTTCTTACGACCTGAGCGGCCTGTTTAATCTGCTGCATCTGTTTTCTGACTCTCGTGCCGGCTGCTTTGTTGCCGCCTTCGGCCTTTTTAATATCGTTGTCGGCTTCTTCTACGAGTCTCTTGAGATCCTCATATTCCTGCATAATTTGTCTCCATACAAAAGTTATCTTGTAAGAATCTAACCTGTAAGTCTTGTATTGTCAAAAAAAAATGGGCTTTTTTATAAAAAAAAACAGGTTTTTTTATTTGAACAGCTTTTTGGCAAGTTCGGCAATTTTCTGGCCGAGCTTTTTGCATTGGGCAATTGCCCGCTCATCCGGCCGGCCAATCGATACCGGACCGTAATGGTCGCCCTGGGAGTCGCCCTGAATAATCATACCGTGAATCAGCATCGCCTCTAAAATACCCAGAATAGTAGTCTCATTTCCGCCGGCGATATTGGCGGAACTGGCAAACGCCCCGCCGACCTTACCCGTTAATCTGCCGTGCTTTACGACGGTATCGGTGAACAATTGCATAAGCGGAGCGGCCATTTGGCCGTAGTAGGTCGGAGAGCCGATTACAATCGCATCGGCGGCGAGCAAATCATCAACTTTCGTCTCTTTGACAGGCTTGCAAACGGTTTCTAAGCCGTTTTCGTTCATAGAGTTAGCGATGATTTCGGCCATTTGTTTGGTATTGCCGGTTTTTGAGTAAAAAACTACGATTCCCTTTGCCATAAATGCCCCTTTCTTTTGTCAAACCAGCGGTATTTTACGATAAAATCCCACCTTTGCACAGAAAAAATATATTTCAGCCACAGAACTCGCAGAGGACACGGAGAAATTTTTTAATTTTTGGTTCGGTAATGAGTCCATCGTAAGTCCTTTTTTTTCGTTCTCCGCAACAACAAAAAATAAAGACTTACCGCACAAAGAGAGGCTAAAAATAAGGAGTTATGGGCGATTTTTTCGCAAAAAAGCGCAGATTTCTTTGACGAAAGTGTAATTTTTCGAAAAAAAGGTTGAAAATTGGGGTAGTTTTGGCCACGAATCCGCCTACGGCGGACAAGTTTCGCGGAAAATTAAGGAAATTTGGGAGTTTTTTCGAGGTTTTGAGGGGGTTTTGAGTACTTTTTAAACGCTGATTCCGCGGATTTTACTGATAACTGAAAGCTGGCTGCTGATAACTGTTTTTGACACAGATTTCACGGATTTTCACTGTTAGTTGCTTTAAGGCAGTCCCGAAAAATCGGGACTGTAAAAATTCAAAGCCAACCCCTTGCTTGAAGTGAACTTCAGCCGGGTTTGCACTTTAAATTTTGCCGGCTGCGCCAATTGCCTTAAAACAAAAGAATTACGCCGGGGGATAAGTTGCGTTGGGGGGGGAAGAAAAAGAGTAGAATTCTATTGATAACGCCCAACCACGCCAGAGGCGGGTAAACATTAAACACTGAACTTCGAACATTGAATGAGGAACGCTGATGGCGGGGAAGTTATGTTGGGGGATAAGGTTGCGTTGGGGAGTTTTTATAGATTGCTACCTTTAGGCAGTCGATTTATAAGCAGCACCCCTTAACATTATCAATACTGAAAGGATTTCGATTATGGAAGATATCTGCGCACGGGTCGGATTTAGTATTCGCAAAATCAGAGAGGGAAAAAAGCTCTCGCAGGAACAATTAGCAAGCCTTGCAGATGTTCATCGGGCGTATATGGGACAAATCGAAAGAGGAGAGAAAAATATCGGCTTGAGAAATCTCGAAAAAATCGCAAAGGCGTTAAAGGTCAGCATCAAGGAATTATTCTAATTATGAAAGTGACGAGGTTTTTCCGCAATGATTTGTTTAACTGAGAATAGTCGCAATACAAAGGTAGCCGTTCTTAAGGTTACACATGAACTATTGAAAGAAGGCAATGTTCGTGTTGGTAAATTGATCGATGAGCTTATATCAAGAGATTTTCTTGGTTCATCCAGCAAGAAGAAGGGGAAAGGAAAAGAATTAAGCCTCAATTTGTCAGGGATTAACAGAATAATTAAAACTGACATCCCTGAAGACAAAAAAATCTTTAGACACAGAGCAGAGATTAGGGAATTTGCTCGCTTTCATAATCTTAAAATCGGTGACAAACTTTATCTTGAGCAAATAGAGCATCATACTTTCCGTCTTCGCCCAACAACAAAAAAAATTACATTCATTGACCTTTTTGCCGGGATAGGCGGAATGCGAATCGCCTTTGAGAAAGTCGGAGGCCGATGTGTCTTTACATCTGAATGGGATGAATCAGCATGTAAAACTTATGAAGCAAACTTTGGCGAAAAGCCTCACGGAGATATACACAAAATTCCCAGTTCAGATATACCTGATCATGACATTTTGCTTGCCGGTTTTCCGTGTCAGCCATTTTCAATTTCCGGGGTGTCAAAAAAGAATTCTCTTGGGAAACCTCATGGTTTTGATGACCTGACACAAGGCAATCTATTTTTTGAAATTAAAAGAATTCTTCAGGATAAACGGCCTCTTGCATTTCTTCTTGAAAATGTAAAAAATCTCAGGAGCCATGACAAGGGAAATACCTATAAGGTTATTCGTGATACTCTAGAAAATGAGCTTGGCTATACCATTTACGATGATGTGATTGATGCGGTCTCCTATGTGCCACAGCACCGTGAAAGAATATTTATTGCTGGTTTTAGAGAACCTCTCTTTTTCTCTTTTCCACAACATCAGGCGCAAAAAAAACCAATTTTCAGGGATATTCTTGACAAGAATGTTCCAGACAAGTACACATTGACAGACCATCTTTGGAATTATCTGCAGAGATATGCCGAAAAACACCGAGCAAATGGTAATGGATTTGGTTTTGGTCTTACGGATTTGGATGGGCATTCTCGTACTTTGAGCGCACGCTATTACAAAGATGGTTCGGAAATTCTTATACCACAAGAAGGCAAACACAAAAATCCACGTCGATTAACTCCGCAGGAATGCGCTCGTTTAATGGGCTTTACCCAATTAAAGCCCGATTTTAAAATACCTGTCGCCGACACCAGTGCTTACAAGCAATTTGGTAATGCGGTTGTAGTACCTGTTGTTTATGATATCGCAAAAGAAATGATTAAAAGACTTCAAAAACCGATAGCGCCTTAAAACTATTTTAAAGGAGAGCGTTTATGGCTAATGCATCTTTTTTTACCACTGATTCGGTATGGGATTTCCCTTTCTTTAAAAAGTTGGCAGCTAATGACACTGGTTCTTCGCGAGGTCATCAAGGTGGCATGGTTATCCCAAGAGACCTTCGTAGATTTTTCCCAGTACTTACAGGTCATATAACGAGCGAAAGCCCTACAGTTGATCATAATATAAAAGCAATACTTTTGGTTGATGGAAAATTCATTTCTACAGTAACAACACGATACCAAATACAAACTTGGGGCGGTACGCGTGATGCCGAGTCACGATTAACCAGCAGCTTAGGACCTTTGCGCGATTTAGCTCAAAAAGACGATTATCTTATAATCCAGCGTAGCTTGGAAGACTTGGATTTATACAGATTGCATCTAATAAAAAAAGAAAACCCTATCTATAATGATTTAGTAAATATTTTAGGTGCATCTCGATGGGGACTTATTGAACAAGAGCCACCAATGACACAAGATGATATAGAGTCCTCTTATAAGGAAGAAAAAAAGAAAGAATTAAATCCATTTCAACTGTTTGACCAGGAAGTAAAAATCAGAGAAACAAGAGGGAAACACATAGCAAGGTCTATTGTATTCAGGTTAACAATTCAGAAAGTTTATCAATATACTTGTGCGGTATGCAGAACCGGTCTTAAATCTCCGCTTGGTCCGGTTGAAATTGATGCAGCCCATATTGTACCAAGAACTCAGCTCGGAACAGATGATGCCAGAAACGGACTTGCGTTATGTAAACGGCACCATTGGGCCTTTGATCATGGGCTTTTTAGTGTCGATGATAACAGAAAAATTCTTATTCCTGCTTCCGTTCGCAAAATAAGTCAAAATTCAGTTTTGTTCGACTTACATGGTAATCCTCTGAGAGAAGCGGATGATTCCAATATGCTTGCTGACGCGAAAGCGTTAAAATGGCACAGGGATAATATATTAGTTGCGTAAATTTTTTATTAGGTACCAATAACCTTTATTATATTTACATGACCGATGTTCATACAAAGCAGCAACGTTCTTTTAATATGTCACAAATTCGGGACAAAAATACGAAGCCCGAAATAATAGTTCGCTCGATAGTTCACAGGATGGGGTTTCGTTTTAGTTTGCATAATAAAAAACTGCCGGGGAAACCTGATATTGTTTTGTCCCGTCATAAAAAGATAATTTTTGTTCACGGGTGCTTCTGGCATATACACAATTGCCGATATGGGAGAGTAAAACCTGCTACGAATACAGACTTCTGGACAAATAAACGACAGGGCAATGCTGCAAGAGATAAAGAAAACATTCGCAAATTAAAGAAACTCGGCTGGCGTGTTTTAATAATATGGGAATGCCAAACCAGAAAACCTGAAAAAATTATCAATAAAATCAAAAGTTTTTTGGGGAAACAGATTCCCGAACGCCCCGCCAATGACCCGAAAATCATTAAAATATTACATCAATCAGGTTTCGGGTGACGACTACAATATCGAGAGCGACGATGGAATAGAGAATCACTCTTCTCAATAAATGCAGGGCAAGGCTGGCACGGGCAATGAAAAAGACAAACAGATAAGCAGCGAGCGATGCGGCGGCAACGGCAAGAGAGGTATTAGTATCTATCGGCTTTGCAAATAAAAACGCAACTGCCAACTGCAAGACAACGGCGGCGGCGGAAAGCAAAAGCCATTTGGAATCGGCCTTTCCCGCTAAGGTGAGCATTTCAAAGCCGGAAGCAATCATTATCGAGCAAATAAGGACGGGGAAACTGAGCCAGAAGGCGGGCGGGACATCTACATTGAAACTTAATTTGTAAAATGCAAAAAGAATCGCGACCGCGGCGATAGCGGCTATGCCATATCTGCGGGTTTGGAAAAGTAAAACGGTCCCGACGGCTAATGCGCCGAGCGGGGTATGATAAAAGCCGACCAGAAAAACATCGGGCGAAGTTTTGAATGGAGAGATAATGCCGATGAAACTTAACAGAGAGGCGGCTGCGGCGGGCGGAATTGGAAAGAGGCGATATTTCGGCATCGCGGCAAGAGTGAAACAGCCAATCACAAATAAAAACGGCAGAAGCGCGAAGGCTGATTCGACAAGGCCGGTGGTTTTGGGGCCGGTCTTTAGGGATTTATATACGAACGCGGCGGGCAGAAACGAGAACGGCAGAAGAGCGTAAACGATAAAGCCGAACGGATGATAGCAGAAGAACGAACAGGCGAACGGGCCGAAGCCGTAAACTGCGCCGCCGATGAAGCGGGCGAAAAAGGAATTTACATATCTGGCGGACAAAAGATAAACGCCGAGGGCTGAGATGGTTTGGGTCAGATAAAATATTCTCAGGTTTCCGGTCAGTTTGTCGGTATGAGGAAACAGCAGCCAGGCGGCAAATGTGCCGTAGAGCAGAAAAGCAAAAACGAAAAGTAAAATCCTTTTATTCATCGTTTATTTAATAAAAACGAGATTCTTCACTGCGTTCAGAATGACACCCGTTTTCACTGCGTTTTGCCGCAACAAACGCAGTCGGCCATACAAGACTCCGCAAAGCGGGACAGGTGGCGGGGCTAATCACTATTTTATGATTACTTTTCCGCTGCCGCGTTTGACTGTGCCAAGCTTGTAAACAGTTTCGCCGGTGCGCGTAAGCTGGGCAGCGACCGAATCGGCAAAATCCGGGGCGACTACAAGAACGAATCCTATGCCCATATTGAAAACGCGGAACATCTCTGCATCTTCGACCGGGCCTGATTTCTGCAGGAAGTCGAAAATCGGCTGCGGCTGCCAGGCGGATTTATTTATAACTGCATCGCAATTAGCAGGGAGTATTCGCGGGACATTTCCAACAAGTCCGCCACCGGTAATATGAGCCATACCGTGGACGACCTGTTTAACTTTATAGTGACCGAGCAGTTTTACTATCGAGCGGACATATATTCTTGTGGGGGTGAGCAATTCGGCGCCGATAGATTCACCCTCGAGAGCGGGAATTTTTTGTTCAGGTTTGAGGTTTAAATGTTTGAAGCAGATATTTCTTGCGAGCGAAAAACCATTGCTGTGCAGCCCGCTTGATGCAAGGCCGAGAACTACATCGCCGGCTTCTACTTTTGAGCCATTGATGATTCTGCTTCTTTCGACTACGCCGACGGCGAAACCGGCCATATCGAAATCGTCTTTTTTATAGACATCTGGCATTTCTGCGGTTTCGCCTCCGATGAGTGCGCAATCGGCAACTCTGCAGGCGGCGGCAATACCTTCGACGACATCGGCAACCCAGGCGGGGGAGAGCTTATTGACGGCAAGATAATCAAGGAAGAATAGGGGTTCGGCGCCGATGACAAGCATATCGTTGACATTCATAGCGACCAGGTCGAAGCCGAGGGAGTTATATTTTTTCAATTGTCTTGCGACAAGGACCTTTGAGCCGACGCCGTCGGTACAGGAAACAAGGACGGGGTTTTTGTAATTCTTTTTGAAGATTTTTTCGTCGTAATCGAGACGGAATAGTCCTGCAAAGCCGCCTGGCAAATTTATAACTCTTGGGCCGAGCGTGCTCTGAATAGCCGATTGAATTTTATCGACCATTTCGTCGTTGGCGTCAATATCAACGCCGGATTTGGCATAAGTCAGAAATTCTGTCATTAGAGCTGCACCGGTTCATCATCAAACAATTGCATCTGGTATCGTTCCATTGTAAATTTATTTACTATAGTCTGGACGGGAATCGCATAATTGCCGCTCCAGCAGGCGGTGCAATAATTGTCTTTCGACAGCGAGACACAGGAGAGCATTCCTTCAAGAGAAATGTATCCGATGCTGTCAACTTCGAGAAACTCCTTTATCTGCTTCATATCTCTGCCGTTGGCGAGGAGTTCTTCTTTTGTCGGAAAGTCAACGCCGTAAAAGCAGGGACACCGCACGGGCGGACAGCTTACCCGCATATGTATTTCTTTTGCGCCGGCTTGTCTGAGGGCTTTGATTTTACCTCTTGTGGTCGTGCCGCGAACAATTGAATCATCAACAACGACGACTCTTTTGCCCCTGACCGCTTCGGCGACGACGGCAAGTTTCAGTTTTACCGCCAGGTCGCGAGTGTCCTGGCTGGGCGAAATAAAGGTTCTGCCGACATAGTGGCTTCGGACAAACCCCATATCAAAAGGTATTCCGCTCTGCCGGCCGTAGCCGATGGCGGCGGATGTGCCGGAGTCTGGAACGGGTATTACCACATCGGCATCAGCCGGGTGCTCTTTGGCAATTTGGGCGCCCATTTTTTTTCTGACTTCGTGAACATTTTCGCCGAAGATAATGCTGTTCTGCTTGGCGAAATAGACATGTTCGAAAATGCAGTGGGCAGGTTTTACGGTTCCGGCTTTTACGAACCGTCTGCTGGACAGCCCCTCTTTGCCAAGAGTAACAATTTCGCCTGGTTCAACTTCGCGAATATATTTTGCATCTACAGTATCAAAGGCGCACGATTCGCTTGCGAC
>JAQTQF010000071.1 GCA_028712345.1 Phycisphaerae bacterium
GAGGGACTGGCGGATGGCATTGCCGCGACGGCGGGAAAGGTTCAGTCTCTGATATCGTGAGACTGTGGTGGACAGCGGTCGGGTTGCTACATCAGAAAGAAACCTTGTTTCTTCCCTGTTAAGTTTATTACTGGGTAGGTTGGTAACAATAGCAGATGATTTTTTATCTGCTGTATTGTTGGGGGATGGTGGGTGGGTATCTTTATTGTTTTCCATATTGAGGTTATTCCATTTATTTTCATTTTTTCTATCCGGGACAGAAACAGGTGAAATCTCCCCCAGACAAGCCCGAATAGAACTATTTGAGCTGGTATCACTGTAATTACTGCCCCATTTGGCTTTAACAGCCTTGTCCGACACAGAGCCTTCTCTAATCGGACAGAGACGGATTTTAACAAGAAATGGCTCAGGATATTCATCAGCTAATCGAACAACAGCAGTGCCGACAGGCAAAGTATTCAAAGACTGCTTTTGTTCATCTGTGAGGTTCATTGCCCCTGCAATCTCCTGCACATCCGAGCGAAGCTTCTGACTCAGGGCTATAGTCGCATAAGAATTGGCAAAGGCCACTTTAGATAAAAGGGAAGCTGATTGATCCACAAAAACATAGCCCATACCATACTGCCTTACCATTCTGATGGAAGTTTCAAGAATTGACTCCTTTGACTCCGATGACTTCTTCAATAACAGGTTATGGGCCTCTTCGAGAATGATTACATTGGTAAGCTTATCCTGCGGGCCCTGTGCGAGACGATAGCGGTACAGATATAAGGTCAGTGACTCTGAGAACATTACCCTGTCTGAAGAACTTGACAAACCGTCCATCTCAAGAATAGCACTATAATTCAGAAGTTCTGAAACATGACTGTTATCCTGTGTACTTAAAACTGCTCCGAATTCACCGTATGTCATCGCAAGCAGTATCCTCTCAGCCGAGGCCTGCCACATCGCGGCTCTGCCTTTTAGCTTTACCGTCTTTAACCAGATAAGCAAATCATGGATTGTCGGCCAGTGGGTCTGTTGTTTATCGAATACCCCGGCCTCGCGATATAAGTGGTCAAGACCAGCGACCAATAAGCTGATAACACCCTCACCGCCAAGGTATGCACCGGCAATAACATCAACTATCAGCTTGATCCAGATATGAGGCTCACAACCGGCAGGTGGTATCAGTGGGTTGAACCGCAGCGGTGAAACATTTCTGCCGACAGTATACACTCTTAAATTTGGGTATAGGCTCATCAAATCGCGATAACCCCTCTTCCAATCAAGGGCAAGCACATTGATACGTCGTGACATTATTCCCTGCATAAGCATAAATGTAAGGTTGGTCTTTCCTGAACCGCTCCTTCCTGCCACAAGGATATGTTCCTTAAGACGGTTACTCTTGAAAAAGAAGGGATACAATTTCTTTTCCGCATAGCTTATCGCACCAAGCTCTATGTCACCGGCAGAAGCGAATTTCTTCGGCGGCGGTGGAAAAGGTGAGCGGTCGAATTCAAAATCCGTACCTAAATATTTTGCTGCCAGTAGTTCCAGGGTCTGCTCGACATCGGCTTTGCCGCCCGGGTCCGATTCTGCCAGATAGGCTCTCCATAACCGGTCTATTTTTTTACCGAGTACCGGCTTTAATTTCCGGCACAGTTCTTGAACGCGTGTCATCAAGGCTCATCACCTTCCAGACCATCCAATATCGCCAGCTTTCTGTATGAGGAAAGATAACTCTGTGCCTGCTCAGGTAGCAGCAGTTTCAGTTTTGAAACGTCAGCCCAAAGGCTTCTGCGTTCATCCCGCTGCTGTTCATAGAATTCCCTAAGACTCTTACTGACACTATATGCCTCACGGCTGCTCATGCTAACCCCGCCGCGTTCAGCCTCGACGGAAAATATGGAATTAAGTGCATAGCATTTGCCCAGTTCGAGTTGGTACATATTTGTTTCGTAAATCTGATATCTGCTCCTGACCTGGCTGATCACATCATCGAGACCAAGTTTTGAGGTATGCTTCTTATCGGTAATAATCGCTGTCTCCATGTCGGATTTAGGTGCAGCGAAATAGCCTTTGCTGATGATGTCTTCTACGGTTGGCTGTCTGGGCCAGTTGTTTTTAGGCACTATGTCGTTAGTGAAGTCATAACGGCTGACTGCCGTAAAATATGGCGATTTAGAGCCTATGTGAGAAATATCATATGCAAGAAATTTTCCTGACTGGTAAAAATACGGCATGTAGCCGGCATCGAAAACCGGCCCGTTTGAGATGTCTGGGATATTCATTTTACCACCTGGAAAATTATTCCTTTTTGGTAGTAAATACGCCCGAGTATTTAAATTTTTCGTTTTTCGTTGCTACCCGACAGTAATTAAGGTCGAGAGATACTTTTTGCACAAATTTTATAAAGCAGAGGATCTTAGCTTTGCTTCGGTGATCTACATGAGAAAATTCAAAGAACGGATACTGAGGATACTGCAGCAGAGATCTGATGACAGGGCCGCCAAGCTGAGCAAGGAATATCTAAGGGCAAGACCTGAGGAAAAAGAAGCCATCATAGCCGGTATCGAGATCGAAAAATGGTTCAGCGAAGTCTGTGAGGTTTGTTTGGACTAAGGTGTACCATTCCGTTGCTGCAGTTGTTTTTCTATTTCCTTCATAAACTCGTTGTCCCAATTTTCGATGCAGAATTTTATCAGTTCTTCGGCAAGTTTTGCAGTCTGCCGGACTTATCGCTTCTGCTGCGGCGTATCATCCCCGAAGATGTAAATGTCCAGTTCCTCTGTGCTTTCATCAGTCTCTTCATAGATTTCCCAATTATCTCTATTAAGAAGTGCCAAGCTCTGACCGTCACTTTCTGTAAAGTTCACATAGAATGTCCTTCCATTGTGCAGGATAGTCCAGTCCCGCGATATTTGATTTGCTTCCAATTGCATTTTATCACCTTCGACCAAGCCGCTCTTTACGGCGGCTAGTCAATTGTTTATCACACTATGCTTTCAGACAGTTCAGGGTATTTATCCTGTCTTCTGAGTTCTTCAAGCCTGGCCCTGGCAGAAGCACAAAACCACTCGATGTAATCCAGGTCCTTTACTCTCCGGCTTTGCTCTGTGCCGAGATACCGGTATATTGCCGCGGTCATTTCACGCCACTGGTTAAAACAACTCATCAGGGATTCTTCGAGTTCCCTTATGTATATGTTGCAATCCGTTGGCGGATTGTGTGTCCTGACAATTTGCTGACCGCTGTCTTGTTTAATTCCCATTTTTATCCTCTGGCCGAGCCGCTCTAAATGGCGGTTCGCTGCGTAAATGCTGCGGGCCGCCATAATCAAACGTTCTATTGACTATCTGAAGACTTCAGTAGATTAAAACATCGCATACATCGAAGCGGCTGGTCATGGCAACAAGCCATTGAAACAATAACGCTCATACCACAGCTTTTACAGGTAACCACGCCGGCACTGCTGCACATCACTTTGCCCTCTTCGCTTTCAAAAGGTACCCCGAATGACAGCGTTTCAGCTATGAGAGGTATGAATCTTTTATTTTTTAAGTCCACCGTATAAAACAATTTGCCGGCAAAAGAAACCAGTGGCAACGGCTGCGTTCCTGATTGAGAGATGTTCTTTTCTTTTTTCATTTTTCAAACTCCGGTCAAACCGCTCTATGGCGGTTCGCCCAATTAAACGAACCGCCATTTATGAAAATAATCGCTTATCCGCGGCAAAGCACAGGTTCAAATAATTCAGGGGTTTCTCCCCGCTTTCTGAGCACTTCCAGCCTGTTTTTTATGTTGGCACAGAACCAGTCAATAGCATCCATACGCTTAAGCTTTTTGCGTTCATCTTTACTATCTGGATGGCAGGCCAGGCATTCCATCATGATCAAACTGCCCCATAATATCCGGTCAAGTATTTCTATTTCTGATGTTGTCGAATCAGCCATTTTATCTCACCAAATAACCTTTTTCGTTAGGATAGTATTTTGGCTCAAAAAGACTGTTATGCCTTTTATCCTTTTTCCACTCCTCAAGCCTGTTCTTTACCAAAGAACAGAACCATTCTATGCAGTCCTCGCTTTTCATGTTTTCACGCTCCTTTTCATTCATCTCAGCCTGTGAATTGTTGACGTATTCCTTCCACTCCTGCAAACTCCAAAGTAATTCAATATCAATGTCTCCGACACATATTTTTTCACGTGGTGGTGGCCCACACATTTTAGTACCTCCAGCTAAAACCGTTCTATGGCGGTTCGCCTAATTGAACGAACCGCCATTTATTCGATGCCAAAATCCTGCCTGCATTTTCTGCATATTCCTTCCTCTGTTATTTCATCCGGCTTGTAAGTCATACAGCAACTGCAATAATGCTTCAGATACTTTTTGCAGGTCTGGCAAGGCTCAAATTTTTCTCCAGGCTTGAGAGTTTCCTGACTGACAAAGCAGTTATCACAAAGCGGATTAACTTCATCTGCTGACAAGCACATTTTTATCCCTCCGGGCCAATAAAATGGCTCTCTGTACCACAAGAGCCATTTTCAGATATAAAGTTCAGCCTGTTTTCTTCTCATCGAGTTTGACCATCTCCTCGGTCAATTGTGTGATGGAAGTCTTGAGTATTTTCTGTGCCTTGTTCTGAAGCCAGGCATCGATCTGCGGTCTTAACCTGCTGCCGGCTGTGCTTACATAATTGGTTACGGCATTGTAAAAATCCCATCTGGTGACACGGCCACTGTCATCGCATTTGAGCCTTGAGAGGATTTCCTTAACGTATTTTTTCTTCTTGAACAGGGCCTTTGTTAAAAGCTTCAAAGCCTGCCATTCCACACTATCTCCGATACAAAGTGAAACCATATTTGCTAACTTGTCATCGCTTGCGATAATGTCCTTGATTATCTTATCGATAAGGGCTTCAACTGTTACCTTCAGTTCCTCGGTGTATTTAACCCTTCTGGATTTTACGATGTCACTTACGATCATGCCGTTAGTACAGGCAAGTCTTGTTACACGTGCCGATATCACAAGACCGGCAACCTGACTATAGTCTGAAACGACCCTTATCCCTGCGGTAAAATGTTCTCCAACTTCCTTTAGCTCCATCTTCGAGTCAGGAAAGTCAAAATCTACCTGTATGCCGTGCCTGGATTTTTTCAATTGTGCCGTTGTCCTGATATTGAGACTCGTTATTGCCTCTATGAGTTTCTCCGTAGCATATCTGTGCTGGATTACCATATAACTCTTGGGAGCAAGGCAGGCCAGTTCATTACGGTCAACGTTCCATACACCCATATATCTTTTGCTGAGGTAATCGTCCTGACCTTCCTTGACGATGTGGACGTCCCGCATCTCGGCCATGTCAAAACCTAAAGCATGGTTTTTCAACTCAGCTAAACCAATATGTTTTTCTTCAGCCATCTTTTCACCTTCAGGTCTTTCGTCAAATGCGAAAGGCCTTCTTCTCATCCAAGAGAAGAAGCCTTTTTAAAACAATTACAATTTATCAAGGTCGATGATAACACCTTGTTTGATGTAAATTGCATGCCTTCGGTGCAGCCGCCGGAAATCTTCCGGAAAAAACAGACCATTCCTTACAGGTACCGCCGCTGATTGTCTTTTCTTTGTCATTTTCACAACTTCCAAATCAGGCGTTGTTTATTCTAATCTGCCGCTGCTTTTTTATAACAGACTGAAGCCATAACATCTCCGACTCCAGTTTGGTTGCTTCCTCGTTGAGCACATCGAGCTGCTCGCAAACACGCTCATATTTGAGACGGGCGTTTCTGAGCAGCTTTCCAGAATTGCGTACGGATGGTTCCATCTGATCCACCTCCATGTTTTTAACTTTATGGAAGACCGTTTAATAAAAACGGTCAATCCATCATTGAAATCTCTTCAGCAACATCTCCGTTAGAGCCCTCTTTCTGCTTTTCGATAATCTTATCGAAAACCTTCTGAAGGCAGTATATAGCCAGTGGAATCTCGTTTCTGCCAAATGAGTTGCTCGACTGCCAATTACCATCTCTGTCCCGGTACCTTCTTTGGATTGTTGTTTTTAAAAGGGTGACGGTTTTGCCCTTTATTTCCACCTGGTTTTCCCAGAGAGCCGCAGATACCTGACCGGCCTGTATTTTAGCCACTGGGGTTTGCTGTCCATTCATTTTATTTACCTCGGTGTCTTTCATCTGATGTGAAAGACCCTCTTACCACTTTTGTGTTAAGAGGGTCTTGGCAGACTTATAAAATTTTTTAGTAGAACTCAAAAAACGCCGCTTGCCTTGCAGGGGTCCAGGGGGCTGCAAGCCCCCTGGAAGTTGAGAGGCCGCCGGCTTGTCCGGCGGCAAATTCCCCCAACACCTAAAGCGGAGCGTGAAAGAAAGTTTACGAGGACATGTTTGTGCGTGCTTGTTCCATTAGCTTGATTTTTTCTATGGCCTGCTCAGCCTCAACCAGTGCCTCAAGTTCCTTTTTGATAATCTGCTGTTCAAGCCGGTCAAGACATTTGTCCAATTCAAACCAGGATATAAGATCATCGACCGGCAATATCTGGCCGAACTGATCCGTAGGCAGCTTCCCCTGACTGCGTATAAAGGCAACTATGTCCTGTCTTTTATATATGTTCATTTTTATTCCTCCAGCAAAGCTTCCCGACTCGACTAAAAATCGCAACATGCTGCCAACCCCATCGTAAGGCAGACTGCGTCGGTTCTACTTCTCTGGTGAACCGACGCAGCATAGGGCGGAGTCGCTAATCAAGCGACTCCCAAAGCTTCTTTGCCTTCTTCAGACGGTTTTTTCTGCTTCGCTCCTGAAGCTCGGCAATCTCACGCAACAAGCGTCTCATTCGCAGGCAACGCCTGGCAAGACAATACATCTCATCATCAACAATGTCATCTACATCGAGAATGCCTCTTAAAACATTCTTTACGACTTCATACTTTGCTATTGTCTTTATATGGCTACTGACAAGTTCTATCATAAGCCGCTCGTTAAAAACCTCCTCTTTGAGTTTCTCTGCCTTGTACAATGCCTTATCAAACTGAACATGCCTATCAAAATCCACTGTCCCGAAAGCACCTATTTCAATTGTGCCGTCCTCGTCGATGCTCGGTCTTATCCAGCCCTTGCGTGTCTTTACAGGCAAAGCAAGTATCGGTGCAAACTCGGTTTTCAGATATATCCTCTCAACCTCTGCCGGCTCAATCAAGTCCTCGTCGTCGAGTTCAGCTATGCTGCCGTACCTGCTGCTTCGTTGTCTCTTTAGTAAAGGCGATACAGGCACCTCTACACCGTCATACAGTTCAAATTTTGTTTTTTGTTTCATGTCAGTCAACTCCGCCTTTCGGCAAGCCTGTCGAAAGGGGGAGGTGATAATGCATAAGGTCGTGGAGTCCGCCTTCGACCCTAATAGCAAGAGCCGGTGTAAAATTATTATTATAAATATCCGGCTCTCCCTATTAGATAAGAAGGTGGAAGCACGGCCTTGATTTTTTTGAAGTTTCTGGCTGGAGTGGGGTTGAGTTTGAATCCCGTAAATGATTTACGGTTTTCCGCAGAAAAATCAATAGGCGTAGCAGTATTTGTCGAAAACCGAAAATCATAATTTAGGGATTCAAACAGCAGCCCACCCCCGAAACTTCAGAAAAATCAACTATTTGCAGGATTCTTAAACCAAAGGGGTTTAAGCCGAGAAAAACAAAACCCTATTCCCTATCCACCATCTTCTCAACCAACTCAACCAAAACATCACCATGGCAAGCCAAAGGCTTGCAGAAACATCCTAAAACCTTATCCTTCAATTCACCCAAACAACTCAACAAATAATCATTCTTCAAAATCCAATCCCTATACTTTCTAATAACCTCTTCTCTATTCCCATCCCTACCAATCACAAATCTATTACCCCATTTACTTCCCCTGCCAATATATACATCATATTTTTCAAATCTCAAATTAACAACTTTTGTTACCATTTATACCAACTCCGTCTTTCGACAATCTATCGTGAAAGACGGAGTGAAACAACAGTAAAGCGAAGGCTCGTATAGCAAACCCTTCGATAAACCTTTAGGCCGTAAGGCCGACCCCGTAGGGGGAAAGGTTTACGATAAAGGGTTTGCGTGAGCCTGAGTGTCTAATAATCGGGAGCGGAGGTTCGCTCGCTTGTGGCGAACCTCTGCTCGTAAAAAGCGGAGGCCTGTATAGCAGACCCTTCGATAAATCTTTAAGCCGTAAGGCTGACCCCGT
>JAQTQF010000072.1 GCA_028712345.1 Phycisphaerae bacterium
GAGGCACTGCTGCTCAGAGAGCCATTGCTATTCAAAGCTGCAAAAATGAATTTCAACAAAGACAAAATTTCGCTTCTCAAAAAAGCCAAACTCCGCTGCACACCGGCACGGATTGGTATTCTGAGTATTTTACTCGGTTCTGAGTCAGCCGTAACCGGCAAGGAGATCGGTAAACTACTCGATAATAAATATGATAAGACGACTATTTACAGAACGCTTGAGTCTTTTTTGCAGGCGAGCATAGTTCACAAGGCTTTTCTTCAGGATAAGCAATGGTATTTTGAGCTTGCCGATAGATGTCAAAAACAGCAATGTCATCCGCATTTTGCCTGTCGGTTGTGCGGCAAATACTTTTGTCTTGAGAGTGTAAATTACCCGGTTATTCCGATGCCGGAGAATTTTAAACTCCTTCGGCAAAAGATTCTCGTGGAAGGCGTATGCCCTGATTGCGGAAACCAAGACCAACGGCTCCTGTGAGAAAACTATTAATCATTCTGAGGCAGAGTAGAATAATCTGAATTTATTGCTGATGAGCTAATGAGTTTATGGGTCAATGAGTAGGATGGGTAAAAAACTCTTACCCTTTTACTCATTTACTCATCCACCTAACGAATAGAGCAATAAACATCTTCCGTAACAGTCCTTAAAAATAGTTGTTTTTCGCCGAATGAGGGTGTAGAATGGTTGTTTTGCGGGGCGTAGCGCAGTTTGGCTAGCGCGTCGGACTGGGGGTCCGAAGGTCGCAGGTTCAAGTCCTGTCGCCCCGACTGCCTTTAGGCAGGTAAGCTCTTAGGTTTGCCTGCCTGTTACGCTCCCGTTGGTCGCTTGTCTTTACAAATTTTATAACAGGTTCAAACGAAGGACAGTTACCCCGATTTTCTCGCTGAAAATGCAAGGTTGTGTTTTCTGTCTGAAATCGCCGTTTCTTTGCAGCAGGAATTTACGGCAGTTCCTTCAATTCAATATCGTCAATGTTCCAGCCAGAGAAAGAACCTGTAGTGCTTGCCTTATATGCCCAGCGAATTCTGAAGTCCGGATTGTTGTCGGCCTCTTCGCTGACATCCAACACAATGCTCTGCCATTCGGAATCTTCAATACGCACGGTACTATTGTCCCAAAGGAAGTTATTCCAGAATGCCCCGTCAAAAACATTAACGAGATGATACGAGTAAGGCTGTTCGGCGCAGTTGAGCCATCTCTTGAAGTAAAGATGGACATTAAATTTTCCGGTGCAGTCGATAGACCCTGTTGTAAGATATCTATAACTGCTGGTAGGCAAATAATCACCAGCCAGATTAACGCCGTATACATTATCGCCGGTATAGCCGGAAGTAGGATCTGGATTGCCGATATAAGTACCGCCCATACCCAGCGGAACACCAAATGCCCATAGTCCTTCTGTCGTCCAGCCGGGGTCTGAGTCAAGATTTTCAGAATAAAATACAGTTCCGCCGTCGGTGTTATAGTATTTTCCAAGCAGTGCGAAATCTACGAAATCAACCCTATTGTTTCTGTCAAAATCTGCTCCTTCGCACCAGTCGCCGCATATACACGAATCATCCAGCCAGTTATCCGCTAATACGGCAAGTTCATAGATGTCAACCATTCCATTGCCATCTATGTCCATAGCCCACATCCTTATTGGATTGCCGTTAAGTGTCGTGCCCTGTATGTCTATTTCAAGGCAATAAAGGTGAAGGCCGTTCAGGTCGAGCTGTGAACCGGATTTTACGACAATCTTGCGTACATAGAGAGCCTCTGGGGTTCCTCCAACGCCGCCGCGATTTCCATTATTAAAAGCATCAACGAGTTTGACCGAAGCATTGTTATTGTCCCCGACAACCAAAGTGTCTATATCAAAATTTCCGCAGAATCCGCTAAAGTCCTCCCCTAAATCCTCACCCGCCACCTCAAATTCAGAAGCGGCCGCAGCCATGCTGTCATCAAAGACAACTGTAAGATTTTTCAATCCCCCAAGATTTGATTCGTTTGTGCTCTGGTTCATAACATAGCCATTGATGATGCCATTGTTGGTTATTTTTATTTCCGCACCCCTGACGGCATTGAAGTGAGCATTCTGGCCAAATATAATACCCAGCCCAAGTGTAATATCGCACGAATGCCCAAAAATGTTTAATGTTCCCTGTCCCGTCGCAGCGTTGCCGATGCTTATCGCGCTGCGGAGTTCTATCGAGCCGCCATAGATGTTATATTCACCTGTTCCCAAAGACGAGCCGACAGTAGATGGGATGGAGATTGAACCTGAATTAACAATATCGCCTGCAATATGATCGAATGTTCCGCTGCCCTCCCAGCCGACTATCAATGTTGAAAAACGGTATTCGCCTCCCTCCATACGATATGTGCCGATGGTTCCCGAATCTTCACCCATCGTAACATAGGATGCGCTGCCGGCGTCGTGAAATCCATCGTATTGTTCGAAATGCCCATCGCCGTGCCTTCCGATTCGCTCGTAGCCGCCGACAAAAAGATCACCGCTGTACATTTTGACGGTCCCTTCGCTGCCAGCGTCGTTGCCTATGGAAAGTGTATTGCCTACTGCTTCGTTTGCCTCTGTAATGACTGGCCTGCCGAAATTTACATAAGCATACAAAGCGTCACCAACATCATCGCCCGGTTCGCCGTAGCTCCAATTGCTATCATCGCTCCACGGTGCGTCAAAGCCGCCTATCCATGTAGTCTCGTCAACAGCAAAAGCGGTATTCGTTAAGACAACAATTACAGAAAATGCAAATATCGATATGAAACATTTCATCTCTCTCGCCCTCCGATTTTATTGAAATTCCCTCAAAATATTTACCCAGCTTCGGCACTGGACTAATTGCCCTGCAATATAAGCAAATTTAGCTTAAAAAGCAAGGATTATCACTAATTACTTCATAAGTAGATGGTTAGCAAACAGATAAGCTCTGGCAATGCCTAATCTCTGCGTTCTTATTGAAGTGACAAGTAAAAAAGTTAGCAAACCATTTCAAATGAAAGCCCGTGAAGTCAAAAAATAAAAAATTGCGTTTTTGCTATTCGGTCTTGGTGCAGTGATATTGAGAGGAAAACGATACCAATCCCCTTTTTTATAATGGATAAAAAGACGACTGAAATCCAAGCAAACTCTTTTGTGATTTGATACCAATTGGTATTTTTACTGTTTGGTCTCGAAAAGAGACTATTTGCTAAGATGAATATCCTAAGATTTTTAACTTGGAAATCGCGGTGGTTTTTATTACAATATGGTTGCTGCTGGTGCGTACGAAGGTCAGTAGGCCAGAGAACCGCATATCCATGGTATCGCGCATAACGGCACTTCGCAGCAGGAAGCCAGGCTCACAATCCATTGGTAAATAGTCTGTCTTCCTTTTTTTATGCGCATCTGTCATTTGGCTTCAGTGAAGTAACATTGAGAAAGAAGCACTAATCCCTTTTCTGTAGCAGACACAAAGAAGACTGAGATTTAATGCTCAAAAAATCAAGAACTACATTAACCTCTAATCAAAGCCGAAAAGTCTATGTTGCCAAAGATATCCTGCGATGGAGAACTACCAGAAAACTTTAACCTGACAAATGCAGAAATAACAAGGCAGGAATACTGTTAATTTCCAATTAAACCTTTTGGGTTACCTGTCCATTCTCCGACTTCTGGTAGTCCTGGTAGGACTCGAACATTTCACGGAAGTAGCCACCCCTGAGCACTTTTACGCCAACAAGAACCGCACCAAGAATGTTGGCATTTATCTCTTTTACTTCGCGAACAACTCTCTTTGCTGTGCCGCGACGAGTAATTTCCGTATTGAAGACAAGCACTGTGCCGTCTGCCTGTGCGGCGAGTGACTTGGCATCGCTAACGAGCATCGGAGGACCATCAATTATCACATTATCGTAATGTTCTTTGGCATACTTTATAAGTTCAGCCATTCTGCTGCCGCCCAGAAGTTCGGCGGGATGCTCAGGAACAGAACCGCTGTCAATAATATCCATATTTTCAAGACCTGTAGGACGAATGGTTAGTTCTATAGAACCGGCTCCGGTAAGATAACCACTTAAATCCATCAGCAGTGTGTCTTCCTGTTGGAGGCCGTTGGATATAGGGAACAATTTATATGATGTAGGCCTTCGGAAATTTGCATCAATCAAAAGTATCCGTTTGTTTTCCGCAGCAAAAGTTGTCGCTATATTAGCCGCTACGGTGGTCCTTCCTTCTTCCGCATTACCGCTGGCAATGAAAATTACCCTCTGAGAATCGGTATCTGCAGACAGTTTTAGATTGGTTCTGAACTGCCTGTAGCATTCGCTCATAATCGAAAATGGAAGCTGCCTTGTAACCCTCCACATATCGGCTTTCTTTGTACTTGAATCCAGGCTTTTGTGTGTAACCATACCCAGCAAAGGTATATTGACATGTTTCATCACATCGCTCGGTGTCCTAATCAGATCGTTAAGCAATTCAATTAGAAACGCAAAACCGATGCCCAGCATAAAACCGAGGAATGTCCCGCCGGGGGCAAAAACCAACAGTTTAGGAGAACTTATCTCCAGCGGTTCTGGAGCAAGGCCGACAGGTTTTACCTTCGCGGACTCGGCATCCTGTTTCATAAGATTGTATTTGCTTATCTGCTCCTGGATTGCAAAGAGTTTATTCTTTGCTTCTTCCCTGTCAGAAACAAACTGGTCGTAGGTTGCTCTTGTATTATCAAGTTCCTTCTGTTCATTTTCTGTTTGCGCCCGGAGCTGTTCAAGTCTCGCAAGCCGATTAACAAGCATAGCAAGCTGATCTTTGATTGTTGTAACATCCGAGTCTCTAATCTGCTGAGCCTTGGCATTGCTGCGAGCATCTTTTTCCGCTATAGTCTGGCGCAGCACCTCACGCAATTGCTGCACCTCCCTATGGTTTTCGCCCAGATTGGTAAGTTTTCTCGCAAGTTCCGACTCCAAAGCCGCGATCCTCTGAATCAGATAAATCACAACCTGGTCATTTTCAGTATCTCGTATAATTATTTCGTCTGTCGCAGTCCTTTTCTCGTAACTGGCTACACTGGTACGAACCTGCTCAATATCCCCTTCAAGCTCCATTTTTTGAATCTCGAGATTGGCAAGTTTTTGCGTAATGGTGTGACGGAAAGCACCGTCGCCGGAGTTATTCTCAAGTTGCGTCAATCCGGTGGACCGTCTGATATCGGCCAAAGAATTGCTTATGCTCCTCATCTTATCTCGAAGGTCATTTTCCTGCTGACTTAACTCCCTTAATTTCAAACCTATATCAGCCTCAGCAGTTGTCTGCTGCGATTTTATAAAGAGGTCTATCATTTGATTCACAATAAGCGCCGCCTCTTTCGGGTCGCCGCAGGTCATACTGATTGAAATAAAGTTACTGTTTCTGTCCGGATAAACTCCGAGATGGTCTTCGAGGTCTTTAATTATCTCTACAACATCATCTCCAAAACTAAGGAACCATTTAGTCCCTCGAATCGCATCTCTGCGAATAAGCTCCTGCAGCATTCTCTGCTGTTTTATCAATGCCGCTTTGGAAGTTCTAAACTCGTAGGCAATATCCTTATTTGCGAGAGTAGTGCCAATTACGGTGGGATCGCTCTGGCCTGGGCTCAATACCTCAATATAAGTTTTGGCGGTATATTTAGGCGCAAACATCCTTAAAACGACCCATAACCCTACGCCAAAAACAGCACCGACAATAGTCAGGGAAATTATTAAAAACAAATGCCGCCTTAGGATATCAACTATTTCCTTAGGCGTGATATTAAAACCGGCACCCGCAGTCGAAACTGCCCGAACCGCTTGTCTCTGGCCTGGTATTGGCTGCTTGCTATTCATCATATTTCTACTCCCGCCAAGACCAAAAGCTTTATAGCAGGACTGTTTTGTACAATACTGCCTTCCCTGCTATTTGCCGGTAAGTTTTTCGATTGATGCTGAAATCCTGTCTTTGACATCTTTAGAAACATTTTCATCCGCTAATTCCAAAGCCATTTTATAGGCCGTCAAGGCCTCAGCATCCTGCCCCAGTCTTTCCTTCGCCATTCCTACATGTTCATACACTTCTGTAGGCGCACTAATCTTATTTTGTTCAAACTGCTGCAATGCTCTTTGCAGAATTTCGTCTGCCTTCTGAGCATTTTCGTTTTTGAGAAGTACATAACCATAAGTATCCAGTACATTTGCGTTACCTGGCATCGCATCATAAGCCTTTTGTGCATACTCAAGCGCCCTGCCGGCATTTTCGCCACTCTCTACCAGCATATAAGCAACATTGTTAAGTACTGAAATATTTGTCGGCTGTTTTTGAAGTATACTTTCGTACTCCTGAATGGTTTTATCCAGATAATCTTTATCGCCAGTCTTTTGAAATGCCGAATAAAGAGTAACTGCCTTACTCGATTGGTACGAAAGCATGGCCTGTTCGTTATCGGACGCAAGCCTTATACATTCATCGACATATTTAAGCGCCTTGTTGTATTCTTCAGCTATCCCATGTAGATTATACAAAGCGAAATTTACGGCAAGTGAATCCGGCTGAGTCTGAAGTTTCTCGTTGCACCATTTAACTGTCTCATCAAAACCGACCGTCTGGCTCATCTGTCTTAAAACTTCAATGACAAATCCTTCATTTGTACCCGCCTTCTCTAACGCCCTTCTAAAATATTGCACTGCGGTACTCTGATCACCCGTTTTCGCTTTGGCTGCGGCCATACTCGCATAAGCGATAGTAGCAACCGGCCCATCAAGGTATTTTGTTGCTTCCGCCAGCAACTGGTCATATTTCTGCGCTGCGAGCAGCGTTCTTAACTTACCGTCAAAAGCCTGGAAATCAGGAGCTTCGCTATTCTGTTTCAGGCTGTTTTGTAAGGCCGTATCGAAAACCTTATAAGCGTTATCAAAATCTTTTCTGGCTAATAGAAACCCGCCTGCCCGGTTGTACCAATATGTGCTGTTTGGAAAAGTTTGAATTGCTTCAACATAGAATTTTTGAAGGCTGTCCTGTTTGCCGGTTCTAATATAAACTTCCTCAAGCATATTTCTGGCAACCGCCGAACCGAACTTATCAATTGCCGTCTTAAGTTCGACTATTGCCTGTTCTTCTCTGCCAATCCTGATATATGTCTTGGCAAGATCAATCCGTACTTCTGCGCCGTCCTGGAGAGTCTTGCTTTTCTGGAAATCATCGACAGCGTTATTAAAATTGTTCAGACCAAGATTAATTTGTCCCCTAAGCTGCCATGCCCTGCCGTTGTTTTTATCAAACTCAAGGTTTCTGTTTGCAAGTTTAAGGGCATCATTGAGTTTACCCTGTTTTGCGAGCAGCCATGCCTGCAAAAACATTGCTCTGGGTTCATCGGGGTATCTTTCCCTAAGACTGGCAAGCTTTTCCTGTGCATCATCGACAATCCCCATATCAAGGTATGTCTCAATCTGAATTATTTCATTGTCAACTGACTTGTCAAGCTTAAGCAGCTCAGCAGTATATTTGAGTATCCCTGCATGATCTTTTTTAGTTCTTGCTATGAGAACAAGCCCCTTTACCACATTAGCGTCCTTCGGGTTAGCCTCGTAGAGCTGTGTGAGTATCCGTTCGGCATCATCAGTCTTTCCGCTTCGTATGTAGAAACGCCACAGAACATCATTGCGGCCGGCAAGTATTTTTTCCGCATCTTCTGTCCTGCCGGCATCTCTAAGGAATTCGCTGTAACCCGTCAAAACCCTAATATCCGCTGGAGCTGTTTCATAAGCCTTTTCATAAGCATTCTGCGCTATGGAAATATATAAATCTTTCTGTGATTTTACTGTGCTCTTTTCGGCAAGCTTCAAAGCTAAACCTGCCAGCTTCAACGAATTTTCCACAGTTGGTATAAATTTTTGAATCTGCTGGCATATCGCTATCGCCCTTTCAGGTTCGACATCGCTTATGTAATCAGCATAAAAATTACCTAAGTCAACATCTGTCGGATTAGTACGAAGAGCAGCATCAAGTGCGCCTCTCATCTCGGCAGCCTGTTCCACTGAAACACCGGTACCAAGGCTTTGATTGCGTTCATAAAGAACAAACGCATAATTTCTTGTAATCGAACCGTCTATAGGATTAGTCTGATATGCCTTTTTGGCGTCTTCAACAGCATCGAGCTGCTTGCCAAGAGCCGTATTAATTTGACTCCTCAAAAGATAAGCCTGCGAAAAAACGGGCCTTTTC
>JAQTQF010000073.1 GCA_028712345.1 Phycisphaerae bacterium
CAACCGCAAAAATATGCTCGTCGATAACAATGAGAGCGTTTATAAATACGATAAGCTCTACCAGCTTGTCTTTGCCGATTACCCTGCGGCCTGGAGCGTAGCCGATGTTAATTACTATTATGACTCTCTCGGCAGCAGGACGAGTACCTATAACGGCTCGACGACGAGTTATCTGCATAACAGTCTGAATCAGTATTACTCGGTAGCGGCCGTGGCGTTCAGCTACGATTTAAACGGCAACTTGACGAATGACGGGGTATTCAGGTATTATTACGATTGCGAAAACCGTCTAATCGATGTAAATGACCAGTCTGATCAACCCGTAGCGCATTATGAATACGACTATCTGGGACGAAGAATTTCAAAAACTGACTACACGCTATCGCCTGCACGCTACACGCTGTTTTGCTACGACGGCGATCAGGTAATTGCTGAGTACTCAGGCGGCGGGACGCTGCTGAGAAAATTCGTTTACGGCCCGGGAATTGACGAACCAATTATGATGATTGACGCTTCAAGCGGCAGCAGGTATTATTATCACTTTGACGGTCTTGGCAGTGTGGCTGCTCTTTCAAATAACGGCGGCAGTTTGGTTGAAAAGTATGTCTATGATGCCTTCGGCAAATGCCGATTTTATACCTTAACGCATCCAACCGGCTGGACATGGCTTATAGAACAGGTCTCTGCTGTTGGTAATCCTTATTTGTTTACCGGCCGGAGGTTTGACCGCGAAAGCGGAAACTATTATTACCGTGCCCGTTATTATTCGCCGAGCATCGGCCGATTCCTTCAAACGGATCCAATCGGTTACTATGACTCGATGAACCTGTATCAGTACTGTTTGAATAATCCGGTAAACTGGATGGACGCTTATGGGTTAGGCTGTTCAACTAAAGAATTAGCCAGCTTTGGTTTTTGGGACGAAGGCCCTTGGAGCGATTGGAGTCCTTGGATTGGGCACACTATACCTACATTCCCCCTCCCTCCACCTTTTACAACGACTATTCGCGTAAGAGAGAGAACGCAAAAAAGAGTTTTCAAAGATAGAACAATTATAATAACAACATGTGTTGATGAATGTGGGAATTCTACAACTACAAGCCGTATAATAGATAAATTGGGGAAAGAAGAACAACGATTTCAAATACAACATCAATCGCTCCGAGCATTTGTGAATAGGGTATACTTTAGAGGGCCTATTATAACAGCGGAACCTAGTCCTTGGAGATAACGAATATGAAGAAAGTACGATTTGTTTTTGCGATTTGTTTTTATACAATAGTTATGCTGATATCTTACCCTCTGTTAGGGATAGTTTTCTGTGAACCTATACTATCCGTATGTGATATCTTATTCTGTGGAAATTGGATTAAGACGACATTTATGTATATATTGCATGGAGCATCGATTTGTTTTGTGTCCTTTATTTTGGGAATATTTTTATATTCGACCCCCCAAGCTATATTTATAGCTGCTACGATTTCTATTGGAATTAACTGGTATGAGGCTATTGTGGAAACAATTTTTATATCTCAATTGGGGGGTAGTGCTATATATTTATCTATTGTTGTTGCAAGTATACCCTATCTTTTTATGTTGATAGTAATTCCTTTGGTGTCAAAGTGGTTATGTGCTAATGGCGGGAAATTTCGCGAAAGAGCGAAAAAGAATTTCTTGTCAAAACAATAAGTAGTGCCAACATACTGTTTATAAGTTCGTTTACGGCCCGGGAATCAATGAGCCGATAATGATAATTGACATACCGACCGGCGATAGATATTATTATCATTATGATGGTTTGGGAAGTGCAGCAGCGTTAAGCGATAGCAGTGGAACTGTTGAAAGCTATCCAGCCCCTAAACTACTCTGGTGAGTAAGGCGGAAGAATAGAACAACATTCAGAATTATTGAAAAGGATTTTTAACAATGGAAAGAAAACTTATTAGTGTGGGATTATGTCTGTTAGTAGCTCTGTTTGGCAGTTGTGCAAAAAGGTCTGTTCAACAGCAGGAAGTAGTTGTCTATACTTCTCTCGACAAGGTTTTCAGCCAACCGGTTTTAGATTTATTTGAGAAAGAAACCGGCATAAAGGTAAAGGCTGTTTATGATTCAGAAGCTACCAAGACCACCGGCCTTGTTAATCGCCTTATCGCTGAAAAAGATAGTCCGCAGGCTGATGTTTTCTGGAATTCTGAAACCGGCAGGACAATAGTTCTCAAGAAAAAAGGCGTTTTGACAAGTTATATTTCGCCTTCCGCTTCTGAGATACCTACACAATTCAAGGACAAGGATGGATACTGGACAGGGTTTGCGGCGCGCTGTCGAATTCTTATATATAATACTAATTTGCTCAAGAAAGAAGATTTGCCCAAGTCCATTTTTGAATTTACGAACTCCAAATGGAAAGACAGGGTTTCGCTGGCATATCCCTTGTTTGGCACAACAACAACGCATTTTGCGGCACTATTTCTTTCTCTTGGCGATGAAAAGGCTAAGGAGTTTTTCCATGCTCTTCGCCCTAATGTAATACTGACAGACGGCAATGCTTCTTCGCGCGACCGTGTGGCAGATGGAACTGTCGCTATAGGTTTTACTGATACAGATGATGCTTTTGTAGCAATTAACCAGGGCAGGCCGGTGGATATTATCTGGCCGGATAAAGAGGGTATAGGAACTATGTTGATACCAAATACCGTAGCTTTGATTAATAATGGGCCTAATTCTGATGCTGCTAAAAAGTTTATTGATTTTCTGTTAAGCCCGAGAATAGAAAAGATGCTGGCCCATTCTGAAGCAGGCCAGATACCATTAAGAGCCGCTGTTGAGCGTCCGGCACATGTTCCAACGCTCGACAATATAAAGGCGATGGATGTTGATTATGAAAAAGTAGCGGACTTGATGGAGCCGAGCGGTCAGTTTCTTCAGAAGCTGTTTGTAAGATAATCAGGATAACATAGAGTAGCCTTAATGAAATTTCACAGACTGCCTTTATCATTATACATAATAGCATTTTTGATGTTTTGCCTGACGGCGGTTTTGCCGCTTGTGTATATGCTGGGGCAGTTTGGTTTCGATTTGTTAAGTCAGCAGGGTAAAATAGCATCAATGCTGACTGACAGCCGGCAGCTAACATTACTGGGTCGCAGTTGTTTTATTGCGTTTTCGGCAGCTTTTACGGCTCTTGTCATTGGTTTGCCTGTTGCGGTGTTGCTGTCGGCAAGAGATTTGCCTTTTAGAAAACTATTTTATTTCTTGGCTCTGATGCCATTGCTTATACCGCCATATATATTAGCTGGCGCCTGGATTCACTTTCTAAGTCCATCTGGGGTTGTTAATCAGATACTAACAGCTATTTGGGGACCATCAGCTAAATTGTCGATTTTTTCAGAAGCAGGCTGTATATGGTGCCTGGGAATTTCATTTTTTCCCATAATTACCGTTATTGTTTCTGCCGGTTTATCGCAAATCGACCGCAGCCTTGATGATATTGCCAGATTGTCTTCAGGCCGATGGAGTACTTTCAGACATTCGACCCTTTTGCAGATATCACCTCATTTAATAGCATCAATTTGCCTTGTCATGATATTTGTATTTGCACAGTATGGCGTTCCATCACTATTAGGGGTTAATACTTATCCGGTGGAAATATTTGCTCAGTTTAGTGCGTTTTATAACGAAAATGCTGCGGTTGCCACATCGCTGCCTATTATGATTCTGGTTATAATATTGGTATTAGTCCAACGCAAAATTATGCGAAGGCATAACTATATTCGTATTAATCCAAGTAGTGAGTCGGATAATTCTATTAAATTGGGAACACTAAAATACTCTGCGGTCATATTTTTGACATTGATTTTTGTCGTTATCATAATTCTGCCGTTTGCCAGTGTTTTGGCTTATATTAAAGATTTCTCAAAAATTGTAACTGCATTCATTCTATTCAAAAACAGTTTTTTCAACACCACCCTTCTGGCTTTTTTGGCAGCTGTTATTTGCACATTTATTGGTTTTGTAATAGGGGATTATCTGGCACATAACCGCAGCCATACGGCAGAAATATTTGATATGATTTGCTGGTTTCCTATTGCCATTCCTGGCACAATTATAAGCTTAGGCCTGATAAAATTTGCCGGGCTAATTCCGGCCTTACGAAGGATGGATTCTTTCGGCATTTTGCTTTTGTGCGCTTATATCGGCATCTTCAGTGCTTTTTCAATTCGTATATTCGTTTCTTCTATCAGGCGAGCGGACACAAATGTGTCCGAAGCAGCAGCAATGGATTGTACCCGGTGGTATCAGCGTCTAATTTATGTTGAAATCCCCCTTCATCTGAAAGCTATTATGGCTTCTGTGGTAATAGTTTTTGTTCTGGTAATCGGCGAGCTCAATGCGACAGTACTTCTTGTGCCCCCGGGGAAGGAAACGCTTGCGGTGGCTATAGACAATTTTTTGCACTATGGTGCGAATGTATATGCGTCGGCTTTATGTTTGATTGAAGCATTATTTGTGGTATTAATTGCAACAGCAGGTATAGGCTTCCCTTATTTATTTAAACGGCTGAAATCTTGAAATATTTGATATTTATATTATTAATGATACTGAGCGTTATCTTTGTCGTGGTTCTATCGAATCATAGCAAAGAAGGTACATCAGAAGACACAAAATATGATCCCAATCAACATATATATTCATCCTGGGATGTGATGGAGGTTGACAAATGTGTATCAGTATGGCTTATCACCCGTTTTATTGACAAGGATGCAAAGTTTGTTTTTTATCCGCAAGGGACGGAAATTAATCAAGGGATTCCTTTTGATGTGCCGGGAGCAGCCTGGTCTCGTAAACATTTAAAATGTACCTCACAATGTATTCTGGATACCATTAAGAATTCTGATGATGCTATGGAAAAAATAGTCTCTATGGCAAGTCAGATAGAGCTTAATTTCTGGCAACTGGAATCCTTTCCAGAGGCTAAAAAACTTTTTGAAGATGTAAGGGTAATGATGGAGCAGAATCCCAAGCCTGTTGAATGTTTTAAAAATACGAATGTCTATTTTGACTGCTTATACGAGAAACTGAAGAAAAAAGATTCTGAAATAAGTAAATAGAAGCTCCAAATTACAGGATTTACATATGGCTCGTGTTTTACTGGAAAATGTAATTAAGATATTTGATGGCGAGATAACGGCCATAAATAATATAAGTTTGGATATCGTTGATAAGGAATTTATGGTGATTGTGGGTCCATCCGGCTGCGGGAAAACCACGATTCTGCGAATGATAGCCGGGCTTGAGGATATTACCAAAGGCGCGATAATGATTGACGGTAAGGTTGTTAATAATACCCCTCCAAAAGACCGCGATATTGCTATGGTTTTTCAAAATTATGCGCTCTATCCCCATATGACTGTATATCAGAATATGGCATTCGGGCTTAAATTACGCAAATATCCGAAATCTGAAATCAAACAGCGGGTTGAAGAGGCAGCCAAAATACTTGGCATAGAACAATTGCTCGATAGAAAGCCCAAGGCTCTTTCCGGCGGTCAGCGCCAAAGGGTTGCTTTAGGCAGAGCAATTGTGCGACATCCCAAAGCTTTCCTTTTTGATGAGCCGTTGAGCAGTTTGGATGCCAAGCTGCGTATAACTACAAGAACAGAACTTAAAGCATTACATCACAGGTTGCAGACAACGAGCATTTATGTTACCCATGACCAGATAGAGGCTATGATACTGGGTGATAGAATCTGTGTGATGCATAATGGTGTTATCCAGCAGTTTGCTGCGCCTATGCTGGTTTATGATATGCCGGTGAACCGTTTTGTTGCAGGCTTTTTAGGTACGCCACCAATGAACTTTTTTGATGGTCGAATTGAGTTTAAAGCGAATAAAGCATATTTTATCGATAGCCAAAATTCTATTTGTTTGCCGGCAAGGATGAAAGATAAACTTGCAGGATATAATAATAAAGAGGTAGTTTTAGGCATTCGGCCGGAAAACCTCTCTCTTCAACCATATATAGGACAGGAAGATAATTGTATTTCAGGGGTAGTTCGTGTTATCGAACCGTTAGGCAATAAGGTGGAAGTTCATTTTGAGATTACTGATGGGATAAGATTTATCGCTAATGTTGATGCCCATATAAAAATGAAAATAGATGAGTGTGTTCTGATTTATATGGATATCGAAAAATCCCACATCTTTGAACTTGGTGAAACAGGTATAAATATTGGAACCTAATTACCAGTTTTTTGGAGACTATCGGGTGGTGTATTATCTGATTAAATTTTTATCTTTATTTTTAATCCTGTTTGCTGTAATGCCCTGTTATCAAAGGGCGACCTGTTTTCCCACTGTTCTCAAACTGTCCTCAAAACGGAGTTTAAGACAGTAAAAAATCGTGCGAAGATAGTAAAGAAACGAGAGACTCTAAATCTTTGTTTTTATTGGAGTTAAGTGTTAAATACAGGTTTTTAACAAGGTTACAGAAAGAGGGCAGATCGAATCCCGCCCTCTCCGTTTTTTTTAGTTATGAGTTTTGAGTGTTAAGTTTTGAGTTTAACCTGTTGCCTTAAACGACAGGTTTTATGGTGGGGGTGATAGAAGCGGAACATTTCCAAAACCAGAGCATATACAATTCTTGACGGTTATACACGATTTGTTATAATTTCTCTTTTCAGGCATTTTTACAGGTGAATTATGGATTTATATCAGGCGATAAAGAAACGGTATTCGTGCAGAAGTTATCAATCAAAGCCGATTGAGGCTGAAAAACTTGCGAGAATTCTTGAAGCGGCAAGGATTGCTCCCTCGGCTAAAAATTTGCAGGACTGGCGGTTTATTATCGTAACCGATGAGAAAAAACGCAAAGCCCTTGCCGCTGCGGCCAACGAACAGATGTTCATCGCAACGGCCCCTGTTATTCTGGTCGGATGCAGCAATAACGATGATGCGATGAGATGCGGCGAAAAAATCGCACCGATAGATTTGGCGATAGCTATGGAGCATATCGCACTGGCGGCGACAGCCGAGGGTCTGGCAACCTGCTGGATAGGCTCGTTTTATCCTGATAAGGTAAGGCCGATTCTCGATATTCCCGAAGATATCAGGATAGTTGAACTTATGCCGATAGGCTACCCTGCCGATGCCGAGAGACACGGAAACAGAGAGCCGATGGAAAAAATCGTCTGTTATGAAAAGTGGAAATTTTAAACTCGCCACAAAGGCACTAAGACACAAAGAAAAATTGCTCTTTTAAATTTCAATTATCGACTGTCGTTTTTCCAAAAATATATAACAAAATGAAAAAAACATAGATTAACGCTGTTATTTTTGGACACGGATTAACACGGATTTACACTGTTAAAATATATTTCTCTGTGGCCTCTGTGTTCTTTGTAGCTGTTTTTCAGATTTTCTAATCCCGGGGACGTGGTGTAACGGGAGCACACTGCGGTCGCATCGCAGGAATGTGGGTTCGATTCCCATCGTCTCCATTCGACTCACCCTTCGATTCTCTCAGGGTTCGCTCATGGCAGGCCGTTTGAAATCGGCGGGTCGAATACTCCGAGCAAATGCCGCGTGTCAAGCCCTACCCATCTACTCTCAACATCTTTATTAACAAATACTTAAGTTTTATTGCAAACCGGACAATCTTGTGGTAGCTTATACGCTTAATATATGGCAAAAAAAGCTCAGATAAATTTTGAAAAGTGCAAGGGTTGCGATTTATGCATCGCCGCCTGTCCTGTCGGTGCAATGCGCAAAAGCGGCACGAGCAATAAAAAAGGATACGACTTCGTCGAGGTCAACCTTGAAAGATGCAACGGATGCGGCGCCTGCTACATAATCTGCCCAGACTGCTGCATCGATATTTTAGAAATGGTTTTAAAAAAATAGGCTGTTAAATGGCTGAATATATCAATACAGGGCCGGATGCCCGAAAAGTTTTGCTCAAAGGAAATGAGGCTGTCGGAGAGGCCGCAATCAAGGTGGGCT
>JAQTQF010000074.1 GCA_028712345.1 Phycisphaerae bacterium
CCATTCCGAGCCGTGAGAGCCAAAATGAATCAATGCATCGGTATGAAACTCTTCCTGCATCCAAAAATATGTAGCCAGGAAATGATGCGTCGGCGGAAACAGACTTTCATCCGGGTTTTCTGTGGATTTAACAAAAATTTCACCTTTGGGCGGCTGAGACATCAGAACGATATTGCCAAGGTTAATTTGAGGCAGAACAAGATATTTCTTGTTGTTGGATTCCCACACCATAATGTTGCCGGGCGGAGGACCCCATTGTTTAATCATCTCTTCACGACGCCATTGGGGTACTTTGTCCTCGAACCAAGTCTGATACTTTTCTGCAGGCACAAGAACGGCCTGTCCGCTTTTTGCGATTTTATCCAGTACCGCGGGTTCCCAGCTTCCAAACTGGCGACCATGATCTGTAATCAGTTTGAGCAGTTCGTCTTCATCGGCAGGGATACTGGATATGTTGTAGCCGGCTTGTTTCATCGCATCAAGAAATTTAACCATACTGCGAGGTGCATTAAGTGCGTGCAGCGGACCGCTCATAAGGCCAGCTTTATCAGCTTCACGATCATAGAAAATGATTGCAATCTTTTTCTGAAAATTATCTTTCTTTGCAAGCTCTATCCAGGATTTTGCCCGCCCAACAATATGGCTGATGCGTTCCGGAATGGGCAGTATTTCCTCTCCGCTGTCACCGCCATTTTTAGTGCCGCCCGCTGCGAGACACTCGGTTGCACCTCTAAGTTCTGCAGAAATAATCTGGTGCTGAATACTGTTTTTTTTCATACCCGGCTGATTACTCTTTTGCCACTGCTCAATGGATTCATCCATAAACCAAAGGGCATGAATGCGAGGCACATCAAGTTTCTCCCAAAAATCGGCGGTTTCACGGGTATGTGAAGTCATAATTACCATGTCGGGCCTGAATTCAAGCAATTGTTCTTTAAAGAACGGGCTATCCGCAACGATACACACTGATAGAATGTTCTGTTTTTCTATCTCATCGGTTAAAGCCTCAATTACTTTTGGCTGATGAAAAATTACATGATGACGCCAGCTTCCAATAGCGATACGATGCGTTTTTTCAAGATTCCATCCGTTTTTTTCCGCGGCAGCTAAAAATGTTTTTATGTCTTCAAACCTGCCAAGTTTGGGATGAATAATACTGAAAAGGTCGTTGGCATCGGCAGCAACAACCTCTTCTTTTCTGCCGAAGTATGTGCTGAGTGTATAGCGAAGCATATTGCCCATAGATTCATCGGAGAAACCGTAATACTGGGCCATTTTGGGGTCATATTGGATATTTTCCCTGCCAATCCAGTCACACCAGACATTATATATTTCCGCCGGACCTACATAGAAAATTTTAATCCCGGAGTTCTTCTTTAGTGCCTCGAATATAGATTGTTTATATTGTTCTCGAAGGTCCTGTGAACCGAATGAAGTCAGCAATACATCAAATGCGGACAAATCGGGTAATGTCTCAGCTTTGAATTTTTCTGCGGACAGAGAAACAACCTGAATATTCAGCTTGTTTTCACAAGACTTAAGGGCGTTAAAAGCCCTGTCATTTATCCCGATAATGCCAAACGAAACTGTTTTCTGCAACTGGGGCTCCGCGCCCAAGACTGGGCACAAAAACACCAAGACAACCCCAAAAAAAACAAGGCTGATTCTTGCTTTAGATATCATCTGATACTCACAATCCTTTATATAAGCAGTCTTGTTTTGTCGCTACTTTCAATTGGCTTAAATCAGAAAGTACGGGTTAAGTGTACACTTATAATTCTGCCGGGAGATACCGACCTTTCTCTTGGTATGCCTAAGATGTCATATTTCACATCGAAAACATTTTCGACGCCTAGGGCAACATTAGTGTTTTCATCAATCTGTTTGGAAATCATAAGGTCAAGAACCCAGCTGCGTCCCAGTCTGTCATCGTTATCCACACTGGTATATCTATTGCCGGTATAACGCAAATCCATATCGACTCTGAACAAATTGGGGTCATCAAATGTAAGTCCAAAGTTAGCCTTGTGCTCCGGCGAAAATGCCGGTTTGTTGCCTTCAAGTGCCGAATTGGCATTGTCTTTTTTAACCCTGGCTTCACTGTAAGCATATCCAGCCGTAAATGTCCAGAGATTATTGATTTTGTAATTAAAATAGGTGTCTATACCGTCGATTGTCACTTCCGAGGTATTATCATACTGCTGTGTAATAAATGGTCCTGGGCCGGTGGCTGTTGTGCGGTAATTTATAAAATCCTTACAAGTCGTATGATGTACATAGAAATTGCCGCTAAGTTTTTCTGAGAATGTATGCTCCAGACCAAATTCATAAGAAGTGCTTTTTTCAGGGCTAAGGTTTGGATTACCGTTTACAGTTACGACCCCTCTCTTTAACACAGTATATAACTGAGTCAGATTGGGGGCGGCAAATGATTTCCCAAAAGAACCCTTTAATGTTGTTTTGTTGTTCAAGTGATAAACAATTCCCACTTTTGGAGAAAAAGCTTTGACTGTTTTAGAATCGTAATGAGTTCCGTCATAGGAACCATCATAGCTTCTGATTTGGTCCATCCTGCCGCCAAGGGTAACGATAAGGTCGTCTGACAAACTCATCTCATCCTGCAGAAAGAAAGATAACGAAGTCTGCTTACCTGATGCATTAGCGATGGAAACAGCCGGGACCAAGACGGTATCTTTCTTTCTTAGCCTGGCATAACCTAAATCAACACCCATAGTCAAGGTGTGTCTCTGACCTGCGGGGATAATAACTTTAAACATTTCGCCCATATCATCTATGTCCGACCGCTCTTTGGAATAATAGTAGTTATATGGCGTACCCAATGCTGCGGAAGGCGAGTCAAACATAACATTCCATTTTTTATGCTTTGCGTAGATTGAGTTTTCAAAAGACCAGCCGTTCTCCAGTTTCTTCGAATAAGTCAAATATCCCATCGTCATAAAGAAATGTTCATAAGTAAATTTTCTGGGTCTCTCAATGTCTTCGTCCGAGTGAGCGAAACCTACTTTTAACCAGGATGTATCATCCGGGTAAAATGTTACTTCGCCATTACCCGTCCAGTCGGTGCGATCCGGAGCTCTATGGTATGATTGAGCGTCTTTTGCAGATTTGTAGCCTTGCGTATCATAGTATCGACCACTAAAGTAGTAATCTACCTCTTTACTTGAACCGCTCTGAGAAACAAAAGTTTTCCATGTATCAAGAGAGTCGTAGCTGAGCTTCAAGGTTGTTTCGCGTTCTTTGACAGGTTTTTTAGTGATGAGATTTATTACTCCGCCGACAGCACGAGAACCATATAACGCCGACATCGGACCTCGAATAATCTCAATCTTCTCGATGCTCTCTTTAGGAATGAGAGACCATGGCACCCATCCCTGACCTGCACCGTTCATCGGGATGCCGTTCAGGAGTACCACAGTTTTATCTCCGCCATAAATTCCTCTTAAGAAAACCTCTCGTGGCGCACATTCTGTTCTGTGAGATTTTGCCAATGTTATAGTGGGAACTCTTCGTAAAAATTCATCTATTCTGTCGTCCGGCGAGTTCTTTATCGCGTCTTCGGTTATAATTGTAGTGCTTGACGGGCTATTTTTCAGCAAAGTGCCGCTTCGCGAAGCTGAAATAACAACATCCTCTAATTCGTAAGATTGTTCAGGTGTTTTTGTGTCTTGTTTAGCTGACAACACCCCACAAAAACCAAGTCCGGCGACAACACAAATCAATACCAGATGCTTTTTCATAAACTGCTCCTAAACTCTCCATTAACGCATTCACTCAGGATTAGTTACGGAAAACCCGCAAGACAATAAAAGGTGTAATTCTAATAAAATTCCAAAGATACGCAATGCAAAGGGTGAAATATATAATAAAGATTATGCTTTGTCTACAACTTTTTCAGCATACCATCCATTAAGCAAAATGCTCGTCAGAATATTTTGAATAACCAGATTTGTAGAAACATTACAGATAAATTTCCGGAAAAGTAAAAAGTGAGAACAGTTTGAGAACAGTGGGCCAGTCTAAAATAGTAAATAACCAACAAGTGCCCGAGTTAGAAGAACTTATGGACATAATTTTGGCGGGTCCAAAAAGAACGGAGAGGGCGGGATTCGAACCCGCGGTACTCGGTAAAGAGCACACTGGTTTTCGAAACCAGCTCGATCAGCCGCTCCGACACCTCTCCAAAAGCTGAAACTTAAGCCTAAAGCTCAAATTTTTTTAAAGACTGTATTCTTACGATGGCTATAAGCGGGCTTACAACAATGGGCGATGAAGGACTCGAACCTTCGACCCGCTGATTAAGAGTCAGCTGCTCTACCAACTGAGCTAATCGCCCTAAAGAGCGAACAGTTTACAACGGCTTGGCCGATATTGCAAGAAAATCATCACTTATTGTTTATGGGTATCTCTAAAAATATTACTTGTCATTCTGACTCCGCCGAAGGCGGACGAAGAATCTCGTTTTTTGTCCACTTAGGGATGGCTTAGGCCAAAACAAGAATAAAGATTGATTCGTCGCTTCGCTCCTGGCAATGACATCCCCACTTTCGTGAGGACAAGTTTTTAGAGGTTGCCTTTTTTACTCAAAAATGAATTTCCGAGGGCATCCTTATAACTCAACCTTAATGTTCTTGCAAAAATAAAGGATTTTTTGTAGATTATGCCGATTATAAACTGTTATGCACCTTATCCTTTGTAAGGTCGGGCATTCAAAGAAGATGTAATTACTTTTTATAAAATGACTTATGGCGGCGTAGCTCAGTTGGTTAGAGCATGGGATTCATAAGCCCAGGGTCGGCGGTTCGAATCCACCCGCCGCCATTTTTAACTTAGTTAGTCGTTGGTCGATGGTGAATAGCCGTTAGTGGGCGGTCATTTCAGCAAAATGACAATGGTATGTTCTGAATACGGCTTGTCATTCTGAACGCAGTGAAGAATCTCGTTTTTTCTCTGCCCAGACCTTTCGTCCGCCTTCGGCGGACTCAGGCTGACAGTTTTGAGATGGTTCCTAAATACTAACGACTATCGACTAAAGACTATTTTTGCCCCCATCGTCTAGCGGTTAGGACGCCGGGTTCTCAACCCGGTAACAGGAGTTCGATTCTCCTTGGGGGTATTTTTTGCCAAAGGCGAATAGAGCAGTAGAGAGGTGAGAGTTGAAAGTGGAAAAATTCCTCTTAATTGCAGGATGTCAGTCTTTAATGCGGGATTATTTCTACTGCGGTCGACTCTCTACGATCTACTCTCAAAAACAAATATGAAATTTACTTATGGACGGATACAGAAGTTCGATAGTCGTCCACCCAACCGTATTTCCGCCGTGGGCGGCGATAGAGCAATCGAAAATTAAACGCCAATTCGAGATTGCGGTCCATTTTCGATTGGCAATTTTCAAAGTTTCTGTAAGGGTGATGATTTGGCTGAAAAAAAATACAAAATAACCGCCCTGATAGACATAGCAACCGTCCCGGAAGATGACCCGCAATTTCTTTCCGTCCTCCCAACACCAATAACCGAGTACCATGTCATTGGGGCTCTCCGGCACCTCGGGCACGATTTATCAATCGTCGCGGTCGGAGATGATATTATCGCCGTTGCCGAACAGATCAGAGAGCAAAACCCAGACCTTGTTTTTAATATGACCGAGGAATTCGACGGCGACAGGAGCAAAGACAAAAATATCGCAGCGATGCTCGAATTGCTGGCGATGCCGTTTACCGGAACAGGCTCCAACGGCCTTATGCTCTGCAGAGACAAAAGATTATGCAAACAGGTTCTTGCCCATCATCGAATCAAAGTGCCCGATTTTCTGTCCTTTCCGCCCGGCATAAAAATCAAAGTACCAAAATCCATACGGTTTCCTCTCGTTGTCAAGCCCGCATTTGAAGACGGCTCAGAAGGCATCTCAAACGCCTCGATTGTGAACGATGTCAATGCCCTTGAGCAGAGGGTCCGGTTTGTTACCGAAAAATGGAATCAAAGCGCAATCGCCGAGGAATATATCGGCGGCAGAGAGTTTTATGTGGCGTTTATCGGCAACAAAAAGCCGACCCTCCTGCCGATTCGCGAATGTATTTTCAGCAATAACGGCAATGACGGTCCCCGTCTTGCGACTTATCGAGTAAAATGGGACAAAGAATACCGCGAGAAGTGGAATATAAATTATGACTTTGCGACTCTCGACGAGGCAACGACAAAAAGTATTTATCGAATCTGCAAACGCGCATATAAACTGCTGCAATTGCGGGACTACGGCAGAATCGATTTAAGAGTTACCGAAGATAATAAAATCGTCATTCTCGAAATAAATCCAAATCCTGACCTTGCCTACGGCGAAGAAGTTGCCGAGTCCGCTCTGAAGGCAGGATTGACATACGAAGATTTCATAGAAAAAATTATCCAAACCGCAATGGCAAGATACAAATGATAATGCCCTTTCAAGAGCAGGAATTGCTCGACAAAAAGTTTATGGCTGCCGCCATTGACCAGGCGAATATCGCCCTCGAAAACGGCGATGTGCCCGTCGGCGCCGTCATAGTCCATAAAAATAATATTATCGCAAAAGGTTATAACCAGCGGCATCAGCTCAACGACCCGACGGCACACGCTGAAATTATTGCGATGACCGCCGCGAGCGCATATATCGGAAACTGGCGGCTGGAAGGCTGTACAATTTATGTTACATTGGAGCCTTGCTCTATGTGTGCCGGTGCCTGTGTGCTGGCCAGGCTTGACAGGCTTGTTTTCGGCCCCGATGACCCAAAAGCCGGTGCCTGCGGAAGCCTGTATAATATCGTACAGGACGAAAGACTCAATCACAGATTAGATATAACTAAAGGCATTCTTGCCGAAGATTGCGCAAAACTGCTGCAGGATTTTTTTAGAAAGAAAAGAAATTCAACCGATAACTCTTTTTAAAGGAACGAAAATGCAAAGCGACAGAAAAATAAAAATTATGCCCTGCCTTGATATGCAGAACGGCCGAGTGGTAAAAGGCGTTCATTTTGTAAACATAAAAGACGCCGGCGACCCTGCCGAATGCGCCAAGGCATACTGCCGGGCAGGCGCAGATGAGCTTGCTATGCTGGATATTACCGCAACTGTCGAAAACAGGCCGACAATGCTCGATGTCGTCAAAAAAGTCGCCTTGGCCACTACCATTCCATTTACGGTCGGAGGCGGAATAGGCGACCTGAAAATCGCCGAAGCGGTTCTCAAAGCAGGCGCAGACAAAATCTCGACAAGCAGCGCTGCCTTTAGAAAACCGCAAATTATTTCCGAAATGATAAAACAGTTCGGCCCAGAAAAAATAACCGTCGCCATTGATGTTGACAAAAATCCCAAACTGCCCAGCGGCTACGAAGTTTACATCGACGGCGGCAGAACTGCCACAGGAACCGATGCCGTCGAATGGGCTAAAAAGGTTGACTCCTTTGGCGTAAAAGTAATTCTCCCGACAAGCAAAGCCGCTGACGGCGCAAAGACAGGTTATGATTTGCCGTTGATAAAGGCGATAGCCGATGCAACCGGCGCCGAAATAGTCGCTTCGGGCGGAGCGGGCAAAATGGAGCATTTCTCAGAAGCCGTAAAAGCAGGCGCAACCGTTCTGCTTGCCGCATCGGTGTTTCATTTTAATATCATTGAAATCCCGAAACTTAAAGCCTTTTTGAGACAGGAAGGTTTAAATATAATCCTTTAAAGATATTTTAGGCAGCTTGGAGACTTTTTATTTAAATGTTGAAAATCCGCATAGAAACAAGTATTCTTTGTTTTTTGCCGGAGAGGTGTCCGAGTGGCCGAAGGAGCAGCATTGGAAATGCTGTGTGCGGGTTACCGTACCGCGGGTTCGAATCCCGCTCTCTCCGTTTTTTTGTAGAAAGTAAACAATTAAGAATTC